>JBQTKF010000051.1:0-17667 GCA_052386355.1 Gammaproteobacteria bacterium | reverse complement strand
ATTGACGGACTTGAAGTGCTCCACCATGACCTGGAACATCGCCCGCGCCGTGTCCGCGTCCATCACGAGCCTGGGTATCCGCCCGGAATAGACGAGGTCGAGTCTCGCGAGCAGCTCGGCTGAAGTGTAGGGCGGAGCCTTGGCAATGAGCGCCTCGATTTCGGCGGCCGTCAGTTTGGCCGCGTGAGTTCCCTGGGGGATGAAGCCGTCGAACTCCGACAGTCCCAGAAGATCATCGCCGACGATGATGTCCGGTCAGTCAGCCAGGCCGTGCGTCGCCTGGCTGAGCTGGAGCGCGCCATCGGCCTCGATGAATGCGGTCTGTTCCGCCTTCGACAGCTGCTGCAACAGGCCGGTGCGCACGGGCTCGCTCTGGCCCGCGAGTGCGCGGGCCTGCTCGGCCGGGCTCAGCGTGCGGAAGGTCTCGATGTCGAGCCTGTTCGCGGCGCGGGCGGCCGTTCGCGGCGCCGCGATCGCGGCCTCGGCAACGCCTTTTGCGGCGGTCACGGTGCGCTTCGGCACGGCCTTCGCGGGCGTCGCCATCGATCCGAAGTTGAACAGGTCTTCGCCGAAGGCGCGGGCGTCGCCTTCCATCAGGTGCGTGGGGACGCCCTTGACCATTGCGACGCAGCCCTTCCAGATCGTGCCGGTGAAGTCGCCGACGGTCCGGCTGTCCTCGAACAGCTTGCCGATCGTGCTGCGATTCGGGCCGGGATTGCCGATGTCCGCAGCGCGCATGCCGGTGCTGACGCCGTCGATGCCCATCTGCAGGACCTCGACGGCCGCCTTGCCGCCGGCAACGCCGAATCCGGCCACCATGTTGCTGCCGCGCGTCACGACATTGCGGTTCTGCTGCTCCAGGTCCAGCTTGTGGTCGACATGGGCCTGGCGCGCATCGGCAGCTGCCCGCTTCCCGGCGGCTGCGCGCTGCGCATCCAGATCCGCCATGCGGCTGGTGTCCGCCGAGGAGATCGCCGCGCGCTCCTGCGCGTCGGGCAGGAACTGCGTCGTCATGATCTGCGTGATCTGGTCGAGCCGCGCCTCGATCGCGCGCTGGCGGACCGTATCACCCTTCGCGATGGCCGAACGCAGCTCCTGGTTCAGCGCCCGGGCCTCGGCGTCGAGCGCATCGCGCTTCGCCAGCGCCTGCGCGCGCTGCTGCTCTGCCTTGCGCTTCGCCGCCGCCGCCGCTTCGGCGGCCTGTGCTTTTGCCTGCTCGGCTTCCCAGGCCGCGTTGTAGGCCGCGTGGCGGGCAGCGCTGTCGGCGGCGCGCTGGCGGGCCGCTTCGTCATCCGCACGGTGACGCCAATCCGTCAGCGAGCGGTCGTCCTGGTTGTTCAACAGCCGTTCTTCGGCATTCGCCCACTGCTGCTTCTCGCGGTCCGGCAGCGAGTGCCAGTCGCGCTTGCCGTCGATGTAGTCCTCGTAGTAGCTCTGGCCCGGCTGGCGCAGGCCCAGGCTGGTGCGGGTGCGCACCTCTGCCGCGAACTCATCGATGGCGCGCAGCGTGCTGCGGGTATCGGGATTGCTCGGCAGGTCGTCAGGCAGGTAAAGCGCCGCGCGAGCCGATTCGTTCCAGGCGCGCGTCGTGTCGCGGTCGCAGGGGTCGAGGAAAGCGTCCATCGAGCGCAGCTTCGCCTCGAGCCCCTGGATGTCGCGCTCGAGCTGCGCGAGCTCGGTGCTGCGCGAGTCCTGCGCTGCGATCGCGCGCGCCTTGCCGAGCAGGTCTTCGCGCTGCTTCTGCAGCTCGTAGAACTCGGGATTCGGGATGACCGGCGGCGGCGGGTTGCAGGGATCGAAGCTGGCGGCGCCGGTTTCGGTGTCGTCCGCTTCCGTCGCCTGCACCGCCGCTCCGCCGGGACGCGCCGGTGCCTCGGCAGCCAAGCGATTCTGGTTCTGTAGTTCCCACAGGACCCAGTTGCGGATCGACAGCCCCTGGACGGGCTGGCCGCCCCGCATCCGCGCAATCGCCGCGTTCTGCGCGGCGAGCTCGTCCGCACCGGAGCGCGTCACGGCGTAGGTGTTGACGCGGCTGCGCGCCGGCTGACCGAGCAGGCGCGACGCCTGCTGCTCGGCGTCCCGCTGCACGGCGAGCGCGCGATCGGTGTCCGAGATCGCCTCGCCCGAATGTCCCGCACAATGCGGACAGTCGCGTCCTTCGACGTGGCCGTGCGTCTGCGGATTGCCGCTGGTGCCCGACCCGGCCTGTGCGTAGCCGTTCCCGGCCGCGGGCTGCTGACCGCTGGCGGCGGCTGTCGAGCCGGCCATGCCGGCGGAGGCATTCGCATTCCCGGATGTCGCAGTCGAGCCGGCCATGCCGGCAGTGGCGCTTGCGTCGCCTGAATTCGCGGGGATGCCGAGCTTGAGGCGCAGGTCGTTGCGATCGGCCGGCGCGGCCAGCTTGATTGAGCCGACCTCGACGTCCGACTGGCCGGTACCGACGGCGACGACCTTGGTGTTGCCCAATGTCGGGGCCGGAACCGCGACCTTGATGGCCGGGGTCTGTTTGCCCGGCACGCTCACGGCGATGGCCTGCGTGGCCTGCTTGACCGGCGTCGCCTGTTGTCCCTGCCGTGCCGGCAGTACGAGCGGCGGGCCCGCCTGGATCGGGACATTGGCCTGGCCCGGTCGCTGCGTGGCGACCGCCCCCGTGAGTTCATCAGCAGCCGTGGCGCTGCCAGGTATCACGGCGATGTTGAGGCAGACGAGCGCAAGCGCGGCGGTTCCGGGCAATGCGCGGGTACGAGTTTTCATGCCGGTCTCCGAACGATGGTGGTCCTGACCCCCCATGCGCCGAAATCCGTGCCCGCGCGCCACGATAGAATCGAAGGCTGCGGATCCAACCTGGCCGGGTGATGTCCGACACGCGCTGGACAAGGCTCTGGGAGATCTTCCACGCGGCAGCGGAGCTGCCGCCGGCGAAGCGGCCGTCATTCGTGGCCATCCAGTGCGCCGGGGACGACGCGATGGCGCTCGAAGTCTGCGAGCTGCTGGCCGCCGGCGAAGGTCCATCCGCGGCCTGGAGCGCGGGTCCGCAGCTCGAATGGGAACCCGCGGATGCCGGCGCCCCGGATCCTGACGAATCGCTGGCCGGGACCCGGATCGGTCCCTACCTGGTCGTTTGCCTGATCGGCGAAGGCGGCATGGGCTCGGTCTACGAGGCGGAGCAGGAAACGCCGGTGCGGCGCCGGGTGGCCGTCAAGGTCATCAAGCGCGGCATGGACACGCGCGAGGTCGTGCACCGATTCGAAAACGAGCGCCAGGCACTCGCCTTGATGAGCCACTCCGGCATCGCGCGCGTGTTCGACGCCGGATCGACGCCCGACGGACGGCCCTACTTCGTCATGGAGCTGGTCGAGGGCCAGTCGCTCAAGGAGCTGTGCGACGGCGGCGGGCTGGGCCTGGGCGAACGACTATCGCTCTTTGCCACCGTGTGCGACGCGATCCAGCACGCGCACCAGAAAGGCGTGATCCATCGCGACCTCAAGCCTTCGAACGTGCTGGTGACGCGCGAGGGCGACACGCTGCTGCCGAAGGTGATCGACTTCGGCATCGCCAAGGCGATCGGCGCCGGGCTCGATGCCGCGACGCTGCACACCTCGGCCGGCACGGTCATGGGCACGCTCGCCTACATGAGCCCGGAGCAGGCCACGATCGGCGCGGTGGACATCGACACGCGCGCCGACATCTACGCGCTGTGCGCGATCCTGTACGAGATGCTGTGCGGAGTGCCGCCGCTGCCGCCCGGCCTCGACCTGTTCGGGGCGTTGCGCCAGATCCGCGAGGACGACCCGCCGCCGCCAAGTTCGCGCCTTGCCGCGCTGACCGAACAGGACCGCGAATCGTTCGCGGCGGGCATGTCGCTGCGCGACAGCGCGTTGCGCCACGAGCTGCGCGAGCTCGACTGGATCGCCATGAAGGGCCTCGCCAAGGATCGGGCACAGCGCTATGCGACGCCCGCCGATCTTGCGGCTGACATCCGCCGCTTCCTGGGCGGGCTGCCGGTCGCGGCAGGACCGCCGAGCCGGTCGTATGTACTGCGAAAATACCTCCGCAGGCACCGGGCCGCAGCGGCTACCGCGGCGGTGTTCCTGCTGTTCGTAGTCGGGTTCGCGATCAGCATGACCATCCAGTCCGTCCGGCTCGAGCGCGCGCTCGGCCTGGCCGAGCGCCAGCGCGCCCGCGCGGAGCAGGTGTCCGGGTTCCTGGTCGACATGCTCGCGCTGCCCGACCCCGTGATCGCCAATGGCGAATCGCTGACGGTGCGGGAAGTCCTCGACCGCGCCTACGCGAAACTGCCGGATGAGCTTTCCGACCAGCCGGACCTGCGCGCGACGATGCTCGAGACCATCGGCCAGGTGTACCGCGCACTCGGCATCACGGACCGCGCCGGTGCGCTCCTGACGGAAGCGGTGGCGATCAGGAGGCAACAGGCGGAGAGCGCCGCGAGCCTCGCGCGCGCACTGGTGCTGCGCGGGGAGGTGGCGCACGACGACGGCGACTATGAGGCCGCGGAGCGGGACTATCGCGAGGCGATCTCGGTCGCGGGCACGTCCGTCCCGAGCGCCGAGCGCATCAATGCGATGCAGAACCTGTCGGTGCTCGCGCTCGATCGCGGCGAGGCGGCGGAAGGCGAGCGCCTGGCGCGCGAGACGCTCGCGGTCCGCGCCGGACTCGGCGGGTCGCAGGACGACGAATATGCGGCGAACCTGCTGAATATCGGCCGCAGCCTGCGCCAGCAGGGCGAACTCGAAGCGAGCGCGAAATTCACCGAGGAAGGGCTCGCACTGCTGCGCAAGCTGCACGGCAACCGGCATTCGCTGGTGGCGACCGCACTCGGGCATCACGGCGCGCAGCTCGGCGCCCTCGGCCGTCAGCAGGAGGCCCTGGCGGATTTCGAGGAATCGCTGTCGATCTTCCGCGACGTGCTGGGAGCGGACCACTCCTATGTCGCGACCATGCAGGTCAACCTGGGCAATGCCTTGTTCGAACTGGGACGCCTCCAGGATTCGCTGCTCGCGTATCAGGCGGCGCGCGACCACTTCACGCGCCTGGTCGGCGCCGACAATCCGCAGACCGGCAATGCGAAGTTCGGCCTCGGCCGCACGCTGATGGTGCTCGGCCGCCATGACGAGGCGGAGCGCGAATTGCGCGGCGCACTGACGATCGACCAGCGCGCCTACGGCGATGAGAATCGAAACGTCGCCTTCGACCTCACATTGATCGGAAGCACGCTGCTGGAACGCGGGGCGTTCGACGAGGCGATCGCATCGCTGGAACGCGCCCAGCAGATCCGGCTCGCGGGCGGCGACCCGAAGCGCCCCGACACCCTGTTGGGCCAGCGCGTGCTCGGGCTGGCGCACGCGCGACGCGGCGATGCGGAAGAGGGCATCCGCATGCTGCGCGAGGCGCTCGCGGGTGAACGCGAGGTGCTCGGCTCCGCGCACGTGCGCACGGTGGCAACGAGCGTCGCGCTCGGCGAAGCGCTGAACCGGGCGGGCGAGGCGCGGGAAGCCTGCGAAGTCCTGTCGGCGGCGCTCGAGATCGCCCGCGCGCAACTGGCCGAGGGGCACTGGCAGACCGCCGCGCTGAAGCACGAACTCGGATTGTGCGAGCGCGCGCTCGGGCGTCCGCAGGAAGCGGTGCGGCAGCTGCGCGAGGCGCTCGCGATGCGCCGCGCGGCATTGCCGGACGGGCATCCGGCGATCGCCGCAACCCGGGCGGCGCTCGCGGCGAACTAGGCGAGCGTGAAACGCTCAGGTCATCCGCGGCCATCCGCGTCGCCTGCCGGCGCGGGTTCCGGTTCGGGTACCGCCCGATTCAGGTCGAACTAGCCCTCGCCCTCGCTGCGCGTCGGATTGCACGCCACACCGGGATGGAGAAAAGCCGGCAGCGAATCCCTGACGGCCTTCAGAATCTGTCCCTAGGACTGCGCGATGTCGCCCCTGAAGAACGGATCCGAGGGATCGTCTTCGCGTCCGGAGAACGCGCACGCCGACTTGCCATTCAGGGTGCCGTCCTCGTTCTTCAGACTCTTGCCGTTACCGGTGATCTCGCCGGCAAAAGCGCCGTTCATGCCGAAGCACAGGATGGAAGTGGCACTGGCCACGAGGGCGAGGCGCGCCTTTCTTGCTGCTTTCATGCTGTCTGGTTCCTCCAGGGTTGTGGATGCGTTCTTCTGAACCCTTCAGACGTATGGCATCCCGCCTGGATGAGCCCGGCGATAAAATGACGAAATTTCCGCGAAACTGCATCTGGCGACGGGGACGCCCCTGGAATCGAGTCAACATGACTCCCTGGAGTTCGGCGGGTTCACGCTGGACCTGACGCGCCGCGCATTGTCGCGAGCGGGCGTCGAGGTTCACCTGCGCCCGCAGTCGTTCGACGTGCTGTGCTTCCTCGCCGCGAACGCCGGTCGCCTGGTCGCCAGGAACGAGATCTTCGCCGCGGTCTGGGGCGGGACCGTGGTCACCGACGACTCTCTGACGCAGTGCCTGATCGACATCCGGCGCGCGATCGGCGACGGGTCCCGCGAAGTGATCCGCACGGTCCCGCGCAGGGGCTACGTGTTCGAGCTGCCGGTGCAGAAGTCAGGTGGAAGCCCGGTCAGCCCGGAGCCGGCCGGCATGATCGCGCGGCGGCTTTTCCGCTACCCGTGGGTGGCGGTGCTTGCGGCTCCGGCCGTCGTGCTGCTCGTTTGGTTCAGCGTGGCGCCTAAAGTCGTCGATGAACCTGGCGCGGCGCCTGCGCGCGCCAATTCGATCGCCGTGCTCGCCTTCGTGGACATGAGTGAGGGACGCGACCACGAGTACTTCGCGGACGGCGTCGCGGAGGAGATCCTCAATCTGCTGACTCGCATTCCGGAGCTCGACGTCGTCGCGCGCACGTCGTCTTTCTCGTTCAAGGGCAAGGACACCGGCATCGCGGAGATCGGCAAGGCGCTGGATGTAGCCTTCGTGCTCGAAGGCAGCGTACGTCGCTCCGACGAACGCGTGCGCGTGACGGCGCAGCTCGTGGACGCGGCGACGAGCACGCACATCTGGTCGGAGACCTGCGACCGCAATGTCGGCGACCTGCTGGCGGTGCAGGGTGAGATCGCGCAATCGGTGGCTGACTCGCTCAAGCTGACCCTGACGCAGGGCGGACTGGCCGGCAGTGCGCATGCGATGCGGAAATTCGCAGACGAAGTCGATGCATCGGCCGGATTCGGGGAAATCGCTTTCGCAGTGAACCATGCGCTCGAGCATTATCCTGCGTCAGCCGAGGCACAGGTGCGTGCGGCGCACTACCACTTCCAGATGGGCGACTTCGCGCGCAGCAATCTGGCCGGCGTACTTGTGCTCGCGCGGTCGTACGATGAATCCGCGCGCGAACTGCAGCGTGCAAAGGAACTCCATCCGGCGCGGCAGGCGGCCATTTCGCCGGGCCTGGAGAGGTTCCCGCTCGATCTGACCGGATCAAGCCTGCTGCACCCGCTGCACGAGGATCCGCGGTGGCAGCGGTACCTGTGGCAGGAGGAGCCGTGACGCTGCAACAAAGACCCTGCTGGTGGGACACCGTCACCGCATTGAAAATTGCGGCCGAGTCCCTGCCGCCGTCGGTCGATGTCGCCGTCGTGGGTGGCGGGATCACCGGCCTTTCGGCTGCGCTTGCGATGGCGCGGCGGGGCGCCAGGGTGGCGGTTCTCGAGTCCCGCCACATCGGCTGGGGCGCGAGCTCGCGCAATGGCGGCATGGTCCTGACCGGCCTGAAACTCGGCGCGGCCGCATTGATCGGGCGTTACGGCGCGCAGCTTGCGCAGCGGCTGTTTCAGGCCTCGCTGCTGGCGGTCAACGCAGTCGAAACGCTCGTCCACGCCGAGCGGATCGACTGCGATTTCCGTCGCGACGGCCATCTGGCGCTCGCGTCCAAACCGGCCCACTTCCAGCGGTTCCAGGATGCTGCGCGCCTGCTCGCGCAGGAATTCAATCACGAGGTCCAACTCGTAGGGCGGGACGAGCTGCATCGGGAAATCGGTTCGGCCGTCTATTTCGGCGGCCTGGTGGACCCGCTGAGCGGCAGCATCCATCCCGCAAAGTACGTCAGCGGCCTTGCGCGCGCGGCCCTGGCTGCCGGCGCGAATCTGCACGAAGCGACCGAGGTCGAGCGCATCGAGCGGCACGGGCAGAAGTGGCGCCTGCGGACCGGGCGCGGCGCCCTCGAAGCGGCCGAACTGGTGGTCGCGACCAGCGGCTATACCGGCGCCGTGACAGGATCGTTGCGCAGGAAAATCATCCCGATCGGCTCCTACGTCATTGCGACCGAGCCGCTTCCGGAGAAACTGGCCGGCGAGTTGAGTCCGCGCGGGCGGATGATGTACGACTCACGTCATTTCCTGCATTACTTCCGCCTGACGCCGGACCGGCGCCTGCTGTTCGGCGGACGCGCGCGATTCGTTCCGGAGACGGAATCCACGGAACGCCAGAGCGCAATACTCCTGCGCCGCGGAATGCTCCAGGTCTTTCCACAATTGCGCGATGCTGCGACCGAGTACGCCTGGGGCGGTACGCTCGACTTCGCGTTCGACACCATGCCGCATGTGGGCCGGACGGACGGCCTCCACTACGCACTTGGCTACGCCGGCCACGGCGTCGCCTTGGCGACCCATCTCGGCACACAGGTCGGAGAGGCGCTTTGCGGCGGCGGCTCAAGTGCGACGCCATTCGCGGAGATCCCGTTTCCCGGCGCGCCGCTCGGAATGTATTGGGGCCAGCCATGGTTCCTGCCACTGGTCGCCGCCCGATACCGGGTCCTCGACTGGTTGCACTAGCCGTTCGAGGGCGGGGGCATTTTCTCCGCCGATCGAAATGGGCGTAGGATGCGCTGGCGAGGCATGCACCGCCCGCAGGGGAGGTCGTTCCATGATGAAGTCATCGCAGAAACTCCTCATGTTCCCCGGATTGCTGCTGCTCGCGATCACGGCCTGTTCGAAGAAGGCCGAGGAGGCGCCGGTCGCGCAAACGAAAGGCGAGCTGGCCGTGCTCGAATGGGCGGGCTACGACGCGGCCGACTTCTGGATCGATTTCAAGAACAAGTACTCCGAAGCGAAGGTCAGCTTCGAGATCGGATCGTCGGATGCGGACGTGTACGGAAAGATGAAGGCCGGTTCCAAGGCGGACATCTTCCATTCCTATACCGGGTGGCTCCAGTTCTACGTAGACGAGGGCCTGGTGCAGGAGATCGACGTGTCCAGGCTTGCGAACTGGAGCAAGGTGCCGGAAAGCTTCAAGGCGATTGGCCGCATCAACGGCAAGCAGTATTTCCTGCCCTGGGACTGGGGCTTCACCTCCGTGCTTTACCGGACCGACAAGGTCAGCGGCACGATCGACTCCTGGGCCGCGTTGCTCGACCCGAAATACAAGGGGCATATCTCGACCTGGGACGACGGTCCCGGGGCGGTGACGGTTTCCACCTACATCCACGGGTACGACGAGACCAATGTCACGCCGGAGCAGCTGGCGGCGATCAAGGACGAGTGGATCAAGCAGCGTTCGCTCAATCTCTTCTACTGGGCGGGCGAGCCGGAGCTGATCGATTCGATGGCGAATGGCGACGTGTGGGTGGCCTACGCCTGGCAAGGCGCTTATGCGACGCTGCTCGGCAAGGGCGTGCCGGTTGCCTATGCGAGTCCCAGGGAGGGCCGCAATTCGTGGGTGGGCGTCTACGGCATCCGCAAGGACACGCCCAACTACGATCTCGCACTGCGCTTTCTCGATGAGAAACTGGGAACCGCCACGGGCAACAATGTCGTCAATCTTTTCTATTACGGCGTCGCCAACGACGAAGTCATGAAAGGGATTTCGGATCCGACGCTGAAACAGGCCTTCTCGATCGACGACCCGACGGTGCTGCAGCGGACCAACTTCACGCCGAACCTGACGGCAAGGCAGCGGGACGACTGGACCGCCATGTGGACCGAGGTGAAAGCCGCCCCGTAGGCGCATCGTGCATCCCAGGAGGGCGACATTCTGGGGACTCTATGTCCCGCCGGTCGCCTGGATCGCGCTTTTCTTCCTGATTCCGGTTGCGCTGATGTTCGCGCTGAGTTTTCGCGCGGACATGCAGGGCGACATGCTGGCGGCCTGGTCGCCGACGCTGGCCCAGTACGAAGCGATCCTGTCGATCCGCAGTTACTGGCGACTGCTCGCGACCTCGATATTCATGGCCTTCGCCATCGCCGTTGCGGCGGTCGCACTGGCCTATCCGGTCGCCTACTTCCTGGTCTTCCGCGCGGGACGGGCGGCGGGCCTCTGCCTCGTGATCCTGATGATCCCGTTCTGGACCAGCTTCCTGCTGCGCGTCATGAGCTGGAAATTCATGCTGGGATCGGAAGGCGTGCTGAATTCCCTGCTGATGCACCTGAACTTCGTCAGCGAGCCGCTGGAGGGGCTGCTCTACAGCCGCCAGGCCGTGATCATCACGCTGATCTACGTGTGGATACCGTTCGCCACCCTGCCCATCTATGCCGTGCTGCAGCGGATCGATTCGGAATTGCTGGAATCGGCGGCGGATCTGGGCGCGCGGCCTTCGGCGGCGTTTCGCGCGGTGACATTGCCGTTGAGCCTGCCCGGCGTGCTGGCGGCATTCTTCATGGTGTTCATCCCGACGGTCGGCGAATACGTGACGCCGCTCCTGATCGGCGGCAGCAGCGGCAGCATGTACGGCAACATCATCCAGGATTTCTTCACCAAGGCAGCCAACTGGCCGCGCGGAGCGGCGCTGTCGATGGTGATGCTGGCGGTCACGCTGGTCCTGGTGGCGGTCGCGGCGCGCCTCGTCAACCTGCGGCGTCTGCTGTCATGACCCTCAGGGCCTACTTCATCCTTCTGGTCGTCCTGCTGTATCTGCCGCTCGGCGTGCTGCTCCTGTTCTCGTTCAATTCCGGCACCAGCCTGTCATTCCCGATCGAGGACCTGGGCCTGCAGTGGTACGAACGCCTGCTCGACTCGCCCGAAGTCCTTCGGTCCGCGCGAAACAGCCTGATCGTCGCCGTGACGAGCGGCACGGGTGCGACGGTGCTGGGCACGGCCGTGGCGCTGTTGCTGACCCGCTTTCGTTTCCGCGGCGAGTCGTTCCTGTTCGGCATCGCGATGCTGCCGCTCGTCGTTCCGATCGTCGTGCTCGCCGTCGCACTGCTGGTGCTGTTCCTGGCCATGGATATCGAACGGTCGCTGTGGACGGTCAGCGTCGGCCATGTCGTGGTGGCCCTGCCATTCGTCGTCCTGATCGTCGCGGCCAGCCTCGCCCGTTTCGATCGCGACCTCGAGGATGCGGCGATGGACCTGGGCGCGTCCTACCCGAAAGTCATCGCGACGATCGTGCTGCCGTTGATCGCGCCCGCGGTGATTGCTTCCTGGCTGATTGCATTCACCGTTTCGCTCGACGAGTTCGCGCTGGCCCTGTTCCTGGCGGGCAATGAGGTGACATTCCCGGTCTACCTGTTCAGTCAGTTGCGATTCGCGAGCCGCCTGCCGGTGATGATCGCGCTCGCGGTGCTGATGATGGTCATGACCCTGGTGCTGGTGTTGATGGCGGAGTGGATCCGGCGCCGGGGACATCGGAATGCTGCCGTCGCTGCCTGAGATCCGGCAGCGGCTGGTCTGAAGGGCGCGTCCCTGCTAGACCAGCGCGATCTCCACGCGCCGGTTCCTGCGGCCCTCGCTTCGGATCTTCAGCACGCGGATGCCGCCGATCTCGGCGATGTCCGCGACGTGCGTTCCGCCGCAGGGCTGGAGGTCGATCCCCGGAATCCTGAGCAATCGCACGCGCCCCGCGCCGCGCGGCGGCTGCACGCTCATCGTCTTCACGAGCTCGGGGTGCGCGTCGAGTTCCGCGTCGGTGATCCAGACGGTCTGGGTCGCGATGCCGCGCGCGATCAGTTCGTTGGTGCCCTGCTCGATGCGCTCCGCGTTCAGCAGGTTCATGTCGATGTCGAAGTCGAGGCGCGCCTTGTCGGGGGCGATGTTGCCGCCGGTGACGGGGGCCACGACGATCGCCGACATCACGTGCAGCGCCGTGTGCAGACGCATGAGCCGGTAGCGGCGATCCCAGTCGATCTCGAGCGCGAGCATTTCACCGGGCCTGGGCAGCGGCGCGCCGGGTGCGAGGTGATGGGCCACGGCACCCGGCGCTTCGCCCTTTCTCGTGTCGAGGACGGCGATGCGTTCGCCGCTCTCGCGCGTCAGGAAGCCCGTATCGCCCGGCTGGCCGCCGCCCAGCGGGTAGAAGAGGGTGCGGTCGAGGACCACGATGCCGTTTTCCGCGGAAACCGCCCTCGCGGTCGCGGTCTTGAGGTAAGCGTCGTCGCGAAACAGCAGTTCGGTGGTCATGGCCTGCGCCGGCAGGGAATGTCCGCCGGCACAGGCCGATTATGCCCCGCGCGCCTCAGGGATCCGGCACGAAGCCGCCCGGAAACGGCTCGGGCGTGCGCCGCGCGTAGCGCTGCTTCGGCTGCGGGATCACGCCGCGCGCGATCAGGTTGCGGTACGAGTCGTAGTAGATCGTGACGACCTGGTCCGGATGCTTGCTGGCGCGCTGGAAGTCCACGTAGGTCGCGCCGGAATCGCGCCGCTCGCCATGCCCGGTGCCGAGGCGGTCTTCGCTCTTGAGCTTGCCCAGCTGGCCCCGGGCTGCGCGCGACTCGGCAGCGGGTGCGGCGGCATCCGCCATCGGCTGTACTTCCACTGCCACCGGATAGGGCGTGCGTTCCCGGAACAGGGCGACGCCGATCACGCCCACGTTTTCCGGCCGCCCGGTGCGGGCGGCGTAGGAATCCGGCAGCGCGGTGAAGTAGAAGGCGGCGACTTCCGCCATGCTCTTGCGCCAGCCATCGATCTCGACGGTGCCCCAGGGATCGAGAACGTAGCCGCTCTGGCGCGCGTGCGCCGTCTGTCCGGTAATCACGTTGACGCCGTCGACCGAGGTCACGGCGAGCACCCGGCCCGGCCCCTGGTTGCGGATGCGGATCTCGTACTCATGGCCGGGCTCTCCGGCGATGTGGCGCTCACCCGCATGCCAGTAGACCGGCAGGTAGTTCCCGGCCGTGCGGTCGTAGACCTCGACTTCGGCGGGGACACCTGCGGCCGCTGCCAGGGGCAGCAAAAGGGCCAGAAAAGCGGCGGTTCGGCAACCCTTGCGGTACATGGGAGGCTCCATAGGGTTTGGTGTCCTGGTCATTCAACGTCGCTGCACGCAGACAAGGGTTTGTATATACAATCGTCAATACTGTTGCTCGGGAAAGACAATTCGGGGGCCGCGATGGCAAGGGGATTCTTCTCGAGATTCAGCCGTTCCGCCCCGGCTCAAGAGCCGGCCGCTCCCTTGGCCGACATCGCACGGGAAATCGCCCGCGCCGGCCTGCCACCGGCGCCCCGCAAGGCAGCCATCTCGCTACGGCTCGATGCCGACGTCCTCGAGTGGTTCAGGGCCCAGGGTCCGGGCTACCAGACCCGGATCAATGCAGTGCTCCGGGCTTACCGGGAGGCGGTGCGCTAGGCCCGCGGGAGAGTTTTCTTTGCAGTCATCCGATTGGCCAGGTATCGGATGGTCATAGACATCCAGCAGAGCCGCATTCCTGGGGCCCGCCGGCCGCTTCGATCGGCTCTTGCCGCCGCTGCGGCGAACCGCCCAGGCACCGCGGCCAGGCGCCGCGCCGGACCTCCCGGTGCCCCCAGGATGAAGGCATGAAACCCACCCTTGCCGCCTGCCTGCTGATGCCGGGACTGGCCTCCGCCCAGGCCGCCATCGAGGCGACCCCTATCGAACAGCTCACTGGCCTCGAGAACACCTACCCGGCCTGGTCGCCCGACGGCTCGGGGGTCGTGCAATTGACCCGGAACCAGGTGGCGGATTCGACGCCGGTCTTCACCCCGGACGGCAACCTCGACATCTTCCGGATGCGCACTGACGGTTCCGAACCGCTCAAACTGAGCCGCCATCCGGGCGCCGACGGCCATCCGAAGATCAGTGCCGACGGACGCCGGATCTGGTTCAACAGCAATCGCTCGAGCGACCCGGCGACTTTCGCGCGCGGGGTTATGGACCGCGAGCACAACCACGAGATCCATTCGATGACGCTGGACGGCGGCGACGTCCGCCGCCACACCGACCTGCAGGACTGTGACACGTATCCCGCCATTTCGTCAGACGGACGTCTGCTGCACTGGCGACGCGTGACGCCTTCCGGTGGCCACACCGGGTCGGGCCGAAACTCGGAAGTGTTCTGGATGGACCTCGCGAGCGGCGCGATGCGAAACGTCACCGCGCACCAGGCATTCGACGGCTGGCCGGCCTGGTCGCCGGACGGGCAGCGCAGCGCCTTCGCCTCGAACCGCGCGAGCGCCGGGTTCGAGGCCTTCGACATCTGCGTCGCGAATGTGGATGGATCGAATCCGGCGCGCGTCACCTTCGGCGACGGCGAGGCGGGCAACGGCTCCTACACCAAGCCGTCCTTCTCCGCCGACGGCAAGCGCATCCTCTGCACGCGCTCGGTCGGGAACAGCGTCGACATTCTCGTGCTCACGCTGCGCTGAATCCGGCGCCCGCCACGCCGTCACCACGGGATGCGCAGGCGGCGCGATTGCGGTCAGCGGCTTGCGATGCGTTATGATGGCTATAGCCATCCGATCGCCAGGCCATCATGAAGCCGAAAAAGCCCCCGAAGCGCGCGCACCAGGCGCCCGCGAGGCCGAAGAAGGTCGCGCGGAAATCTGCCGCGAAAGCGGCGCCGAAGCCGGCTCCGAAACCGGCCGTGAAGCCGGTCCTGAGGCTGGTGCCGGCCCCGACCGTGCCGCCGCCCGCGCCGGAGATCGTTGTGCCGCAGGGGCGCGGCCGCCAGCGCGCAGCGATCGCGGCGGAGAGCCGCGCGTTCCCGCGCATGAAGCCGCAGGCCATGCCGCGGGCCGGCTGGATCCGCGCGATCCGCGATGCGCTCGGCATGTCGCAATCGCAGATCGCCGCGCGCGTCGGCGTCTCGCGCGCGACGGTGCAGCAGTGGGAACGCGCCGAGGCGCGGCGGCGCATCACGGTGCGCAGTCTCGATCTCGTCGCGCACGCAATGGGCTGCACGGTCGCGCTCGCCATCGTGCCGAAGGGCGGGACGCTCGACGACGTGCGCCGTCGCCAGGCGCGCGCCAGGGCGATCGCGATCGTGAAGAAGGAAGACGCTCCCGCGGACCCGGATTCGGTCACCGACCTGACCGCTGCCCAGCAGCGCCGGATGGACGGCATCGTCGCGCGCCTGCTGCGCGGCAGCCCGCGCCGGCTGTGGAAGCCGTAGTCGGAAAAAGGGCAAGAAGGGACGGTCACCTTTTCTGCGCTGCCGAAAAAGTGACCGTCCCCTTTTCGCCCGTTTCGCGTTTCTCAGCCGATCACGTCGTCCGTGCGCAGGCGTCGCAGTTCGTCGGCGGTGACACCCAGCTCTTTCGCGAGCACTTCGTCCGTGTGCTGACCGAGCACTGGCGGCGGGTCGCGGTACCTGAGCGTGGTCCGGGAGAAGAGGGCCGGGTTCCGGACCTGCGGCAGTTGCCCGCCCGCGGCATGGGGCAGGTCGAAGCGCAGTTTCCGGTGCTTGACCTGGGGCTCCTCGAAAACCTGCGCGAGGTCGTTGATCGGACCACAGGGGACCCTGGCTGCGGCCAGCGCCTTGAGCCAGCCCGCCGTCGTCTTGAGCCGGCACAGTCGCTCGATCTGCGGGATGAGCGTCGCGCGGTTCTGCACGCGCGCGGCGTTGGTCGCGAATCGCTTGTCCTTGGCGAGCCCCGCGCGCCCCGCCACCGCACAGAAGTCCGCGAACTGCCGGTCATTGCCTACCGCCAGCATGAGATAGCCGTCCTTTGTCGCAAACGCCTGATAGGGAACGATATTCGGGTGCGCCGTCCCCCGGCGGCCAGGGGCCTGTCCGGTGACCAGGTAGTTGAGCGCCTGGTTGGCGAGCGCCGCGACCTGGGTGTCGAGGAGCGCGAGGTCGATGAGCTGCCCGCGGCCCGAATGCTCGCGCTCGAAGAGGGCGGCCGTGATCGCATTGACCGCGTAGAGGCCGGTGATGAGGTCCGAGACCGCGACGCCCACCTTCGCCGGCCCGGCGCCCGGCTCGCCATCGGGCACGCCGGTCACGCTCATGAGCCCGGACATCGCCTGGATCATCGCGTCGTAGCCGGGCTCGTCCCGACGCGGCCCGTCCTGGCCGAAAGCCGAGATCGAGCAGTACACCAGCCGCGCGTTCAGCCGGCGCAGCGACTCCCAGCCGAGCCGGTATTTCGCGAGCGTGCCGACCTTGAAATTCTCGACCAGCACGTCCGCGCGCATCGCGAGCGAGCGCAGCAGTTGCTGGCCTTCCGCTTTCGTGAAATCCACCGCGAGCGAGCGCTTGCCGCGATTGCTGCTCGCGTAGTACGCGGAGTCGGCGGTGTCGGCGCCCTTGGCATCGGGCACCCAGGGCGGACCCCAGTGGCGCGTGTCGTCGCCGGCGCCCGGCTTTTCGATTTTCCACACGGTCGCGCCGAAATCCGCCAGGCACTGCGTCGCCCAAGGGCCCGCGAGGATGCGGCTGAGGTCGAGGATTTTGACGCCGGAAAGCGGGCCCATGCGGCAAGCTTAGCCGCTGGCCCGCTGTCGCGGCTCGCCGACATCGAATCGTGGGAAAATACCCGCGATTCGTGAATCAATCAGCTGTCCGGCGGGCCCGATTGACCGCCGGGACGAAATAGCCGATAACCGTCGCGGTACCCCGCGCATCCGGGAGCAGTGATCATGATTTCCAGCAAGACATTCATATGGATCCCCGCCGTGCTCGCCGCGTTCGCGGTCGCCGCCTGCGGCAACAAGGCCCCGCCGACGTCGGAAGACCCGGCCGTGCAGGCCGAGATCGAAGAAGACGCCGAGCTGAAAGCGAAGGAAGAGGAGCTCGCGCGCCGCGAGGCCGAGCTCGCGCTCAAGGAGAAGGAGCAGGAACTCGCGCGCCGCGAGGCGGATCTGGCGAAGGCCAGCAAGCCCTCATCGAAGCCGGCCGCATCAGCGCCCGCGTCCACGCCCAGGCCGGCAGTAGCATCGGGCCCGAAACAGTACACGGTGCAGGCGGGCACGTCGCTCACGGTCGAGTTGCCCGCCGCGATCTCGTCGAAGACCGCGCGCGTCGGCGACCGTGTCTCCGCCTACCTGACCTCCGACCTCGTGGTGGATGGCAAGGTGGTCGCGAAAGCGGGCGCGCTGCTGCAGGGCTCGGTAAGCACGGTCGTCTCGGGCAGCGACAAGATCGGCGGCACGCCGCAACTCGGCTTCACCTTCGATAACCTGACGCTCGCGGACGGCAGCGACGCGACCGTCAACGGGAGCGTCACCCAGGTTGCGGCCAAGAGCGATACCGGTCGCGACACCGCGAAGATCGCGGGCGGCGCGATCCTCGGAGCCGTGGTCGGCAAGCAGGTCGATAGCGACAAGGGCGCGGTCATCGGCGGCCTGCTGGGCGCCGCGGCCGGCGCGGCCGCCGCCAAGAAGACCGGCACCGAGGTCGACCTGCCGGCCGGCACGCAGCTCGGCTTCTCGCTGAACCGGCCCGTCACCGTCACGCTGTAATCGACCGGTGCCGGGTCGTACTTTCGTAATCTGGACGGAACCAGATTACGAAAGTAC
>JBQTKF010000050.1:0-6336 GCA_052386355.1 Gammaproteobacteria bacterium | reverse complement strand
GGCGGCCTCGACCGCGAGCGCCATCGCGAGGTTCTTCGGGCTGTGGAACCTGTCCCAATCGCGCAGGGCGACGAACGCGCGCTGGCGCCGCCTCAGTTCCTCGAGATCGCGCATGAGGGCACTGTCCACCATCCCTCCCTGCGGCGCAACGGTCTTCTCGCGCGGCGGATCGGGTTTGCAAGCCCTCGGGTCGGACCGGCAGAATCGCAGGCACGCAGTCCAGGCCGCCGCGGGCGGCATGAGGGAATCCCCGATGACCGTCATTCCGCGCTGGTTCGCGGCCGCCGCCCTGCTCACGTCCGCAGCCCTGCTCGCGCCCGGCGCTGCCCTGGCCCAGGGCGCGCCGCTGTCGGCCGAGGCGATGTGGCAACTCGCGCGCGTCGGCAACCCGGCGCTTTCGCCCGATGGCAGGGAGGCGGTCTACTCCGTCACCACCTTCGACGACGAGAAGGACAAGGGCGAGGCCGACCTTTGGGTCGTCGCGACCGCGGGCGGCGCGCCACGCAGGCTCACCAGCACGGCCGGCAGCGAGTCCGACCCCGCCTGGAGCCCGGACGGGCGCTTCATCGCGTTCACGGCGAAGCGCGGTGAGGACAAGCAGTCGCAGCTCTACGTAATTGCGGTGGACGGCGGCGAGGCCGTGCGGGTCGGAGACGTACCGACCGGCGTCGCCACACCGAAATGGTTTCCGGATTCCACGCGCATCGCCTTCATCTCGCGCGTGTGGCCGGATCTGCCGGACTGGCAGAAAGCGAAGGAACGGCTCGAGGAGCGCGAAAAATCGAAGCTGAAGGCGATGACCTGGGAGCGGGTGCCGGTCACCTACTGGGACCGCTTCGTGGACGATCGCCAGGCCCACGTGTTCTCGATTGCGCGCACGGGCGGCACACCCGCCGCGATCACGCTCGGCACCGGCTTCGAGCTTTCGCGCCGCGAGACCGGCGCGAATTCCTACGACATCTCCCCGGACGGCCGGCAGTTCGCCTTCGTCTCCGACACCGACCGCACCGGCACCGACCCGAACCTCGACGTGATCGTGGTCCCCGCGGCGGGCGGCGCGGCGGTCAACCTCACTGCCGACAACGCAGCCAACGACGGAGAGCCGAAGTACAGCCCGGACGGTCGCTGGCTGCTCTACACGCGCCAGCTCATCAAGGGTTTTTACGCGGATTCCCGCCAGGCCTGGCTGATCGACCGGCGTGACGACTCGCGCCGGCGCCTGGCGGCGGACTGGGACCGCTCGCTTGAAGACTTTTCCTGGTCGCCGGACTCGAAGGCGCTCTACGCGCCCATCGACGACGCGGGCACGCAGCGCATCCACCGCATCGACGTCGCGAGCGGCCGTCACCAGGCCGTGACCGGCGCCTCGAGCTTCTCCGGACTCGCCATCGAGGGCCGGCCTGCGACGATGGTTGCGATCCGCCAGTCCTTCAGCGAACCGCCGACGCTCGTCAGGGTCGGCTTGCGCGACAGCGCGGCGGTGAAGCTCTCCGATCACAACGATGCGCCGCTTGCGGCGATCTCCTTCGGCAAGGCCGAGAGCGTGACCTACCCCGGCGCCGGCGGCGCCGACATCCAGATGTGGGTGATCTACCCGCCCGGATTCGACCCGTCGAAGCAGTATCCCCTGTATCTGATCCTGCACGGCGGGCCGCACAACGGCGTCACCGATGGCTGGACCTTCCGCTGGAATGCGCAGGTGTTCGCGGGCTGGGGCTACGTGGCGGCCTGGCACAACTTCCACGGCTCGAGCGGTTTCGGGCAGGCATTCACCGACAGCATCAATCCCGACCGGATTGCGAAGCCCTACCAGGACACGATCCGCGCGGCCGAGTGGTTCCTCGACAAGCCCTGGATCGACCGCGAACGCATGGCCGCGGGCGGCGGCAGTTACGGCGGATTCCTCGCGGCGACGCTGCTCGGGCGCGAGCATCCCTTCAAGGCGCTCGTCGCGCATGCCGCGGTGTACAACGAATTCACCCAGTACGGGGCCGACTACGGCGCGATCCAGCGCCGCCACTTCGAGCACTGGGAGCGGCCCGAGGAGTTCGCGCGCTACTCGCCGCATTCGGCGGCCGCGAACTTCAGCACGCCGACGCTCGTGATCCACGGCCAGCTCGACCAGCGCGTGCCGTTCAACAACGGCGTCGAGCTGTTCCAGACGCTGCAGAACCGCGGCGTACCGAGCCGGTTCGTCTACTACCCGGACGAGAATCACTGGGTGCTGAAGCGCCAGAACTCGCTGTTCTGGTACCGCGAAACGAAGGACTGGCTGGCGAAGTACGCGCCGGCCGGCGCGCGCTGATACCACGGAGCAAGGACATGAACCAGACCCGCCGCAACATGCTCAAGGCCGGCGCCGGCGGCGCGCTCGCCCTCGCAGCCGGACGCATGGCCGCGCACCCCGGCCATGACCGCAGGCTCCTGATTCTCGGCGGCACCGGCTTCATCGGCCCGCACCTGACCGAACAGGCCCTCGCCGGCGGCTGGCAGGTCACCCACTTCAATCGCGGCAAGCGCGACCCGGACGGCGTGCCCGGCGTCGAGACGCTGCTCGGCGACCGCAAGGGACAGCTCGACTCGCTCAAGGGGCGCCAGTGGGATGCCGTCATCGACGACACCGGCTACATCCCGAAGTTCGTGAAGATGTCGGCGGAGATCCTCGCGCCCAACACGCGCTACGCGCTCTTCGTCTCGAGTATTTCCGCCTACGCGAGCTTCGCAAAGCCGAACGACGAGGGCTCCGCGACCGGCGTGCTCGAGAACGTGGAGCAGGAACAGATCACGAACGAGAGCTACGGGCCGATGAAGGCGCTGTGCGAGCAGTACACGCGCAACGCCTGGGGCGCAAATTGCTCGATCGTGCGCCCCGGCTACATCGTGGGCCCGCTCGACCCCACCGACCGCTTCACCTGGTGGCCGGTGCGCGTCGCGCGGGGCGGCGAGATGGCGGTGCCGGGCACGCCGCACGACCCGATGCAGGTCATCGACGTGCGCGACCTCGCGCGATTCATGCTGGATCTCGTTGAGCGGCGCGTCGCCGGCAACTTCAATGCGGTGACGCCGCCCGGCGAGCTCACGACCGCCCGGATGGTCGAGAGCTGCAATCGCGTCAGCGGCGCCGACACGAAGTTCAGCTGGATCGACGAGGACTTCCTGCAGCAGTTCCTGAAGCCGGAGGAGATCACTTTCGCGCCGTGGAATCCGGTGCGTGGCGCCGATGCCGGCGCCTCGCTGACGGGCATCTCGCGCTCGATCGCCCAGGGCCTGCGCTCGAGGCCGCTTGACGAAACCGTGCGCGATACGCTGGCCTGGCACGAGGCGCGGCCCGCAGAACGCAGGGCGGCGCTGCGTTCCGGGATTGCCGCGGCGCGCGAAGCGGAATTGCTCGCCGCCTGGCACGCGCGCAGATGAATGGGGACGGACCCCTGTTTCGTACCGCCACAACCCGTGAACGGGTACCGATACCCGAAATAGGGGTGCGTCCCCATTTATCATTTATCCGCCGGCCGGCGTAAGATGCCGGGAAAAGCCGCGCTCCGGGGGGAGACATGAGAACCGTACGGCAGTTGCTCGCCGGCAAGCCCGCGGGCACCTTTACCGTGGACGCGGGCGATCCCGTCCTCGCCGCCGTCCAGCGCATGGCCGAGCATCACGTGGGCGCGCTGCCCGTGCTCGAGAACGGCCGCCTCGCCGGCATCGTTTCCGAGCGCGATTATGCGCGCAAGGTCGTGCTGCTCGGGCGCAGCTCGGCCGAAACCAGCGTGCGCACCATCATGACGGCGCCGGTCGTGACCGTCGGGCCGCAGCAATCGGTCAACGACTGCATGCTGCTCATGACGGAGAAGCGCATCCGTCACCTGCCCGTCATCGAGGACGGCAAGCTGATCGGCGTGATCTCGATCGGCGACTGCGTCAAGGCAGTCATCGACGAGCAGAAACATGAGATCGAGGACCTGAGGCGGTATATCGCGGGCTAGCGAGTCGACCGGGTCTGCCCGTGTACGCCGGGCGCGGTGGCTCCCTTGCCCGCAATGCAGGCACCTCAACCCAGGTAGCCGAGCGCGAGGCCGGCCAAGGCGCCGCCGGCGATGACCCAGAGCACGTCGAGCCGGGTGCGCTCGAGCAGGATGAGCGCCGCGACTGCGATGGCGACCGCGCCCCAATCGGGTGCCAAGGCGCCTGACGGGAACAGCACGCTCCTGCCGAAAGCCACCGCGAGGCTGCCGATCACGCCGACGACCGCGGCGGTGATTCCCGCGAGCGCGCCGGAGAGGCGCGGGTTCGCGGCGAGGCGCAGGACATAGGGCGCGCCGACCAGGATGAATACGAAGGATGGCAGGAAGGTGGCCCAGGACGTCAGCAGCGCCGCGACCGTCGCTGTCCCCGGGTCCCCGCCCGAGGCATTCCAGCCTGCCATGAACCCGATGAACTGCAGCACGATGATCAGCGGACCCGGCGTGGTCTCGGCGAGTGCGAGCCCGGTGATGGTCTCCGCCTGCGTGAGCCAGCCGTGCACCTCGACCACCTGCTGGCTCACCCAGGTGAGCACCGCGTAGGCGCCGCCGAAGGTGATGAGCGCCGCGGTCGTGAAGAACCGATAGAGGTCCGCGAACAGGGATTCCGGCCCTGCGAGCGCGAGGATCGCCGCGACGGGCAGCGCCCAGAGCGCGAGACCCGCCGCAAGGCTGCGCCAGGGAAACGCGGCGGACCCCGCGGGCGCCGAAGGCGCCCGCCGCCGGTTGGACAGCATGCCGACGAGCGCCGCGGCCGCCAGGATCAGCGGAAACGGCGCGAGCTTCAGGATCATCAGCAGGAGGGCGGCGCCTGCGAGCGCCCAGTGCAGCGGCTCGGCAAGCGCGCGGCGCGCGAGCCGCAGCAGCGCCTGCACGATCAGCGCAATCACGGTCGCCTTGAGTCCCATCAGTGCGGCGGCGATCGCCGGCACCTCGCCGTGCAGCGCATAGACGAAAGACAGGCCGAGCAGGATCAGCATTGCCGGAGCGATGAAGCAGAGTCCCGCGACGATCGCGCCCGGCGTTCCGTGCAGGCGCCAGCCGGCCCAGATCGCGAGCTGCAGCGCCTCCGGCCCCGGCAGCAGCATGCAGAAGTTGAGCGCGTGCATGAAGGTGGCGTCGTCGAGCCAGCCGCGGCGATCCACGATCTCGCGGTGCATGATCGCGATCTGGCCGGCCGGCCCGCCGAAGGAGATCCAGCCGAGGCGGAACCAGAACCGGAACGCTTCGCGGCGCGTCGGCTGCAAGGGCCGCTACCGGAAGATCAACCAGCTCAGGTAGATGACGAGCAGGATCACGACCGGCAGCACGACCGCGAGCGAGCGGCGCGCGGTTTTCACGATTCCCATGCTGCGCGACTGAAGTTCCTCGGCGCGATCCTGCAGCTTCTCCGCGCGCTCGGCCTGGCGGCGGAAGATTTCGAACTGCTCCTTCTGGAGCGCGAGCGCCTCGCCCTGGCGCCGCAGCTGCTCGGCCTGGTTGTCGCGAACCTGCTCAAGTAGCGTTACCAGGCGCTCGGACTGCTTTTCGTCCATGGTCGGCCTCAGGGCTCGGTAATCGGCGAATACCAGGGCAGCTGCTTGAAGCGCGCGCACCAGACGGAGATCGCCGGGAAGTCGGCGAGGCGGTAGCCCGCCTCGTCGGCGACGTGGGTGTAGGCGAAGAGCGCGATGTCGGCGAGCGTGACGGTATCTCCCACCAGCCACGCGCGCCGGGTGAGACCGCGTTCGAGTACCGCGAGCGCGTCCGCGCCGCGCTGGTATCGCTCGGTGAAGCGTTCGCCGAGTTCGTGCGGAGTTTTCCCGAGCGATTGCAGCCAGAAGCGCACGGTCGCGACGCCGGGCTCGAGCTGGTATTGCTCGAAGCACAGCCACTGCCAGACCCGCGCGCGCTCGAAGGGGTCCGCGGGCACGAGCTTCGAGCCCTCCGCGAGGTAGTGGATGATCGCGTGGCTCTCGGCGAGCGGGCCGCGCCCGGGCACCACGAGCACCGGGATCTTGCCGTTCGGGTTGATCGCGAGGAACTCGGGCGTGCGGGTCGCGCCCGCGACGATGTTCATCTGCCGGAGTTCGTAGGGCATGCCGAGCGCTTTCAGCACCAGGCGGCACTTGTAGCCGTTGCCGGAGGGCAGGTAGTCATAGAGCACGCAGTTCATGCGAAGGACCCTGCGAGGAGGCGGCGCGCCTCGCGGGCGGCGCGCAGGCCGGAAAGGTGCGCGCCATGCAGCGTGCCATAAGCCGACTGTTCCGTGTGTTCGCCCGCAAAGACGATGCGGCCGCCGACCGGGCGCGTGAGCATCGCACGGGCGCCGAAGCGTCCC
>JBQTKF010000049.1:0-36961 GCA_052386355.1 Gammaproteobacteria bacterium | reverse complement strand
ACCTCACTAACGGGCCCCTGGGTCCCCCCCCCTACTACCCAATGAACTCCCCGGCACCAGTGAGGCTCAGGGCATCGGGCGCAGGTCGACCTCGCGCACAAAGGTGGTGCCGAGGTAGCGGCGCATCTCGAGGCGGGGTGCCGCCTGTTCGCGCTGCTTGTCCTGATCGGCCGTCGCCCAATGGGCGGCGGAGATCTTGTCGAACTTCTCGTCGTCGCCCTTGTTGTAGTCGAGCGCCTGGCCGTAGCTCGAGTACAGCGTGCAGAACAGCACGTCGTAGTCGTTCTCGTCGCGAGGCGGCTTGACGAAGGCCTTGTAATCGAGGACCAGGCCCTGCTTCTTGGCCTCCGCATTGATCGGCTCCGAGTGGCTGCGGATCCACTTCATGTAAGTGTCGAACATTCCCGGGTTGGTGCGGTAGGCGCTGCATTCCCACACCGGGCCCTCGGTCCAGTGCTCCTGCGCGGCCGCGACGGCCGATGCGCAAGCAAGGCCCGCGGCCACCAGGCCGCTGACGATCTTCTTCATGGTTTCCCCCTGAGTGTCGGTTGTTGGATGCCCGCCTTCGGGCCGGGCGTGGCGGGCATCTTACGCCCATTCCGCGCGCTGCGTGGGGGTTACCAGGCGATGCCGTAGTCTTCGCCGTGATTGCTGGAACCGCCCCAGAAGGTGCCGTGGACGTGGTCCAGCATGATCGCGTTGATCGGACCGGAAGTGCGCGACTGGTATTCGAGCTTGTAGCCGCGCGCCTTGAGGTCGACCCGCACCCAGTCGGGCATGGCGCTGTTCAGCGTGATGCGGCCCGGGAAGATCTCATGCTGGTCGAAGGAATCGTGCAGCTGCCAGCTCGTGAAGTTCGGCGCCTCCGCCGCCTGCTGGGGCGTCATGCCGAACTCGACGACGTTCAGGAAGAACTGCAGCAGGTTCTGGTCCTGGGTGTCGCCGCCCTGCACGGCAAAAGCGAGCCAGGGCTTGCCGTCCTTGAACGCGAGCGAAGGCGTGAGCGTCACGCGCGGCCGCTTGCCCGGTTCGATCACGTTGAACGGGTTCTCCGCCGGGTCCAGGACAAACGCCTGCGCGCGCTGGCTGACGCCGATGCCCGTGCGGCCCGCGATCACGGCCGGCAGCCAGCCGCCCGAGGGTGTCATCGAGACGAGCCATCCTTCCCTGTCGACCGCGACGACGCTCGTCGTGCCGCGCAGCATCGAGCCGGAATCGGGATCGGTCGCCGCGGCGAAGCGCTCCGCATCGAAAGCCGGCACCACGCCTGCGCGTTTCGTCAGCAACTCGAGCCAGGGATTGGTCCCGCCCTGGTGCGGGTACGGATCGCCCGGCCCGATCGCCGGATCGTTCAGGTCCGGTTTCACGAGCGCCGCGCGCTCCTTCGCGTACTCCTTCGACAGCAGCCCCAGGATCGGTTCCTCGGGCGGGAAGTACGGATCGCCGTAATAGAAGTCGCGGTCCGCGAAGGCGAGGCTGATCGCCTGGTACACGGTGTGGACGTACTGCGCGCTGTTGTAGCCCATCGCCCTGAGATCGAAGTGCTCGAGGATGTTGAGCGCCTGGAGCATGGCGGGGCCCTGCGTCCAGCGGTCGAGCTTGTAGACGTCGATGCCGCGGTAGTTGGCGTGCGCCGGTTCCTCGAATTCGACGCGCCAGTTCGCGAGGTCCTCCCGCGTGACGAGGCCGCCCTGTTCCTGCAGGCCGCGCACGAACTCCTCGCCGATGTCGCCGCGGTAGAAGCGTTCGTAGGCCGCCATGATCGCTTCCTTGCGCGAGCGCCCGGCGGCGAGCGCCTTCGCCTCGGCCTCCACGAGCTTGCGCAGCGTCGCCGCGAGCTCCGGCTGGCGGAAGATCTCGCCGGCGACCGGCGCCTCGCGCGCCTGACCGAGGTGGGGCAGCATCACGGCTTTCGCATAAGGCCATTGCCTGATGTGTTCCTTCTCGCGCTCGATGCGGTCCGCGGTCTCGGCATCGATCGGGTATCCGTCGGCGAGCGAGATCGAGGGCGCAAGCACTTCCGCGAGCGAGAGCCGGCCGAACTCGGCGAGCATCGTGATGAGCGCGCCGGGCGTGCCGGGTGTGACCGCGGCGAGCGGGCCGTACTGGGGCGGGTACCGGAAACCCTTCTTGCGGTACAAGTCCGCGGTCGCGCCGGTCGGCGCCACGCCAAGTCCGTTGATCGCGACGATGCGGCCGGTCGCGGGGTTGTAGATGAGTGCCTGGGTCTCGCCGCCCCAGGACAGCACGTCCCACATCGTGGAAGTCGCCGCGAGCATCGCGCAGGCGGCGTCCACCGCATTGCCGCCCTGCTCGAACATCCGCGCGCCCGCGGTCGCGGCAAGCGGCTTGCCGGTGATCGCCATCCAGTGCGAGCCGTGCAACGGCGGCTTCTGCGTCTTTTCCTGCGCCATCGCAGCGGCCGTCACGATCGACGCGACCATCGCCACGGCGGCGGCGAGCCCGGTCCTCCACATGTCGCTTCCCCCCTCAGATCAGTTCCCGCACGCCCTCACGTTCCTCGAGCAGTTCCCGGTGCGTCGCGTCCATGCGCCCGCGGCTGAACTCGTCCACCGCGAGGCCCTGCACGATCGCGAAGCGCCCGCCCTTGCAGGTCACCGGATAGGAATACATGACGCCATCGGGAATGCCGTAGCTGCCGTCCGAGGGTACCGCCATGCTGGTCCAGTCTCCCTCCACGGTGCCGCGCGCCCAGTCGCGCACGTGGTCGATGGCGGACGAGGCCGCAGAAGCCGCGGAAGACGAGCCGCGCGCCTTGATGATCGCCGCGCCGCGCTGCTGCATCGCGGGGATGAACTGCTCGCGGTACCACTGCGTGTCCACCAGCGACCTGGCGGGCTTGCCGCCGATCGTGCAGTGGGAGATGTCCGGATACTGGGTCGCGCTGTGGTTGCCCCAGATGACCACGCGCCTGATCGCGCTCGCGTGCGTTCCGGTCTTCTCCGCGAGCGCGCCGAGCGCGCGGTTGTGGTCGAGGCGCGTCATCGCGGTGAAATTGCGCCGTTCAAGCCCGGGCGCGTTCGAGGCGGCGATCAGCGCATTGGTGTTCGCCGGATTGCCGACCACGAGCACGCGCACCTCGCGTTTCGCCGCGGCGTCCAGCGCCTTGCCCTGGGCCGAGAAAATCTGCGCATTCGCGAGCAGCAGGTCCTTGCGCTCCATGCCCGGCCCGCGCGGCCGCGCGCCGATCAGCATCGCGTAATCGCAGTCCCTGAAGGCGGCCTTCGCGTCGTCGGTGTGCACGATGCGGTGCAGCGTCGGGAACGCGCAGTCGCAAAGCTCCATGACGACGCCCGCGAGCGCAGGCAATGCCGGGGTGATCTCGAGCAGGTGCAGGTTGACGGGCTGGTCGGCGCCCAGCATGTCGCCGGCGGCGACGCGGAATGCGAGCGCGTAGCCGATCTGGCCGGCGGCGCCGGTGATCGCGACGTTGACGGGTGGCTTCATCGGGTCTCCGGCGGCGCGCCTCGGGTAGCGGGCCGCAATTGTAGCAGCGCAAAGCCGAAGCCCAGTGCGCCGCACCAGAAGAAAAGCGTCATCATCGGCTCGTAGCCCGCGGGGTTCGCGGGCCCGGCATCGAAGGCGTCGTTGAGCCGGCCGGCTGCGACATTGGCAGCGACGATGCCCGCGTTCAGCGCGGCCGACATGAGCCCGAGCGCGAGGCCCAGGCGCGACGCCGGCACGAGCTGCGCGGTCAGCGGCCACAGGACGGCCGGCACCAGCGAATAGCTGATGCCGATCAGCACCGTGCCGATCCAGAGCGGAAGACTGCCGGACGCAAGGGTAGCGATGGCGAGCGGGAGCAGCATCGCACCGAATGCGAGCAGGAGCGCGTACCGGCCGATGCGGTCGCAGAGCCAGCCGAACGCGGGCGTCGCGAAGAGCGCCGCGAGAAATACGTAGCCATTGATCGCGCCGGCCTCCGCCAGCCCGAGGCCGTGCACGTGCTGGAAATACTTGATGGAGAAGGTGCTCCTGAACGCGATGATCACGGCGTACCAGAGCAGGCAGAGCGCGAACAGCTGCCAGAACGCCCGACCAAGCCGGAAGGACTCGCCCAGCGCGGCCAATGGCAGGGTGCCGGCGGCGGATTCCCGCGGCGCGCCACGGCGGCGATCCAGCCGCCAGTAACCTGCGGCGGCGGCAAGCGACAGCGCCGCAAACTGCGCGGCAACCACCAGCGGTGGCTGCCAGCCGGCGGCATAGATGGACGGGATCCAGGTCGGCGAAAGGTCGACCGCGAAAGCGCCGGCGCGGCCGAGCGCCAGGGAGACGCCCACCGCAAGCGCCATGTGCCGGCCCGGGAAGTACTTCACCACGGCGGCGAGCGTCGCGAGACTGAAGGTCTCGGCGCCGATGCCAAACAGCAGCCGGCCGGCCGCCATGCCGCCGAATGCCGCCGCCCACGCCGTGACGAGCGCGCCCGCGAGGCAGATCAGGCCGGTTGCGAGCATGACGCGGCCGGCGCCGAACCGGTCCACCAGCAGACCGCCGGCCAGCAGCAGCACGATGTTCGGCAGGCTGTAGATCGCGTTCAGCAACCCGATCTGGGTGTCGCTGAATCCGCGCTGACGTTCGAGCAGGTCCGCGACCGGCCCGATCGAATCGTAGACGTAGAAATTGCCGAAATTTGCGACCGCGACCAGCGCCAGCACGAGCCAGGCTTGGTCACGCGGATGCGACCCGGGCGGCGTCATGTTCAGCGGCATGCCCGCACGGCGGGGCTCAGCGTTGCTGGGCGAGGTGCTTCTCAAGCCAGCCCGGGTGAGCCTGTTCGAGACGTTTCAGCTCGGCTTCCGCCTCCTCGTCGCGGCCCTCCGCGCGCAGCTTCTCGATCTCGGCGTACCACTCCTCCGGCATGCGCGCATCTGCGCGCGCCTTGCCGGTGGCCTGCAGCATGCCGATTCGAGAGCCGGCGACCGGCACGGCCTCCGCCTTTCCGGCGGGCGCCGCCTCCGCCACCGGGGCGGCGTGCTCGCGCGCTTCGCGCTCGCGGGCAGGCGGGGGAGCCGCCGGCTCGTCAGGGAATGCCGTCGGCGCGGGAAGTTCAATGGATGGCGCCGGCACCTGCGCGGCAGGCGATTCGCGTCGCGCAACCTGCGGCTCGACTGCCGGCGGGGCGTCCATTGGCGCCAAGCTGGCGGCGGCATCCGCCGCCGTTGCCGGCGCGGCGTTCGCCTCGGCCCCGGGCACCGTTGCAGTCGCGACGTCCGATTCCGTCACGAGCGTGGGGGCCCGGATCTCCTCGTACTGCCATTGCACGATCATGACCGCGAGCAGCAGCGAGGCCGCGAGCGAGGCGGGCAGCCACCAGCGGCCGGTGTGCGGCACAAGCGCCCGGCGCGCTTCGGCGCGGATGCGCTCGTCGGTCGCGCGCGGCGGCGCACCCGCGCCGCTTGCGAGCGCGCGTTGCCATGCGTCCCGGTCGACCGCTTGATCTTCGTCCTGCATCGCCTCAGGTGCCGGGCGCATCGGCGCCCAGCTTCTCCTTCAGTTTCGCGACTGCATAGCGCAGCCGGCTCTTCGCGGTCTCGGCGTTGACGCCGGTCGCCTCGCCGATCTCCGCCACCGACAGCCCGCCTTCCACGTACAGGAGGAACGCGCCCTTCTGTTCGTCCGGCAATTCCGCGAGCGCGGCGGCGAGGCGCGCGCCCGATTCCTGCGCGAGCGCGGACTGCAGCGGCCCCGGCGCCGGAGCGCTCGCGGCGGCGACGGCTTCGTCGTCCGCGGTCTCGCGCGCGCCGCGCCGCCCGCTCCGGCGCCAGAAATCCATGCAGCAATTGTGCGCGATCCGGTACAGCCAGGTCGCAAACCGCGCCTCGGGGCGGTAGCGCGCGCGATTCGCGATCACGCGCGACCAGCACTCCTGGAAAACATCGTCGGTCGCCGCGTCATCGCCCACCGTGCGGCGGATGTAGCGCCAGAGCGCGAGGCGCTGGTTTGCGTACAGCAGGTCGAATGCGCGCGCATCGCCGCCCGCGTAACGCAGCATCAGTTGCGCATCGGCGTCCCCTGCCTCCATCGGCGGTCAATGTACGCCGGATGGCGCCGATCACACTCATTTAAACGCCGCCCGCCCGGAACCGGTGTTGACCGAGCGCCAACTGGTTGATTGATATGGTCTTATTGAAGTTGATGCGGCAAGATGCCGTCATGTTCTGGCGCCGCATGGGCGCGCTCGCTGCGTCGAGCGGGCTCTTCTTTCTGGCTGAGGCGGGTTTCAACGTGATCGGCCCGCTGTGGGCGGCACACGACCTCGGTCTCGGCAACGACGATTGGGCTTTCCTGCGTTCCGCCAACGCCTGCGGTGGATTCGCCGCAATCCTCGCGCTCGGACTGCTCGCCGAACGGCTCGGATCGCGCCTCGCGAGCGCGCTTTCGCTCGGCGGCTTCGGGCTCGCGCTCGCAGGACTCGGAGTCGGCGCCGGTACCGTGGCGCTGATGGCGCTGCTCGGCGCCTTCAGCAGCATCATCTACGTAGGCTACAACACGCTCACGCAGCAGGTCGCGGTCGGGCGCGCGGGCCTCGCGAACGCGATCTACCGCGCGAGCGGCGCGATCGCCGCGATCGTGGCGCCGACGCTTGCGACCCAGGGAGCGCCTGTATTCGGCCGCTACGGGCCGGTCATGGTCGCGGGCGCGCTGCTGGTCGGGCTGGCTGGAGTCGCGGTCCTCGCGATCGGCGGATCCGGAACCGCTTCCGCCAGGCGCCGCCCGTTCGGCGAAAGCTTCACCGGCTTCCGGCGCTGGTTTCGTTCGCGGCCGCTCCTGTCCTTCATTGCGCTCACGCGCGCCTTCGGAGTCGCGACCGCTGCGATCGGCGCCTTCGCCGCGCTCCGATTCACGCGGGAACTGGGGTTGAGCGGCGCCGGTTTCGGCGCGCTGTGCAGCGCGATCGCCGTCGTGAGCCTCGCTGCGCTCGCGGCAAGCGGATGGGTCGTGGACCGGCTCGGTCCATCGCGCACGCTTGGCATCGCCTGGGCCGGCTGCAGTGCGGCCTCGCTCGCGCTCGGGCTCTGCGACTCGCCGGCGATCGCGATGACGGCCTACGCGGTATTCCTGCCGCTGCATGCGTTGTGCTCGGTGCCGCTCTCGCTCTGGTCCGCGCAGCTCGCCGGAGAGGCTCCGGACGGCGCCGGCCACAACGCCGTGTTCACGGTGCAGAAGCTGTTCCAGTCCGGCGTCACCATGCTTGCGATGGCGCTGCTCGGCGTGCTCGAGCCGCTGGTCGGCATGAGCACGCTCATGTGGCTCGGCGGTGTGCTGGGCCTGCCGCTTGCCGCGGCGGTCCTGCGCCTCGGAGTTGCACAACGGGTCTAAGCGCTGTAATTCTGTCACCCCGCAGCGGGGTAGAGAACGCGCATGCGCAGCAAGTTGTTCGTTCCGGGTTCGCGTCCGGAACTGTTTGCCAAGGCGCTGGCGGGGCAGGCCGATGCGATCTCGTTCGACCTCGAGGACTCGGTCGCGGAATCGGCGAAGGCCGCCGCGCGCGCGCAGGTTGCGGCGTTCCTGGAAACTGCGGCCACGGGCGCCGGCAAGACGCTGATCGTACGGGTCAACGCGTCATCGACGGCTCATTTCGCCGAAGACCTGCGCGCCGTGGTGCGGCCCGGACTTGCGCTCCTGAACCTGCCGAAGTGCGAGTCGGCCGATGATGTGCGCGCCGCCGCAGCCATGCTCGAGCGGGTGGAAGCGGCGACCGGCATCGCCGGCAGCGTGCGCATTCTCGCGAACATCGAGACGCCGCGCGGCCTGCGCTCTGCGGCGGCGATCGCCGCCGCCCACCCGCGGGTGGCCGGACTGCAGGTCGGCTATCTCGACCTGTTCGGGCCGCAGGGCATCGACCGCCGCGATGCGGCAGCGGTGCACGCGGTCCTGCTGGCCGTGCGCATGGCGGCGGGCGAAGCCGGTCTTTTTGCGCTTGACGGCGCGTGGCCGGACCTCGCGGACGAGGCGGGTTTCGGGACTGAAGCGCAGGTTGCGCGCCGGCTCGGCTATCTCGGCAAGAGCTGCATCCATCCGCGCCAGGTCGGCATCGCGAACGCCGTGTTCCAGCCGACGGCCGAGGAGATCGCGCACGCGATGCGCGTGCTGGAAGCGGCGGCCGGCGGCCATGCGGCATTCGAACTGGGCGGCCGCATGATCGATGCGCCGGAGATCCGCCGGGCCGAGGCGCTCGTCGCGCTGTCGCACCGCGTGCAGACCGGCCGCGCGTGACGACCAGACTCCCGACGCTCGCGGCGCTGCTGCTGGTTCCGGCCTTCGCAGGGGCCGTGGAGCGCAACCAGCCCGTGGTCTCGGTCGAGAGCGGCGTGCTGCCCGCGCTGCCCGGGCCCGGAGGTACGCGACTGGTGTCGGTCGCCGGGCGCGCGGTCGCAATTGCCGCGGAATCCGCATGGCTGCTGGGCGTGGATCGCCGCGCCTGGATACCGCAGACCTGGCGCCCGCGATCGCGAGTGCTTGCGACCGCAGTCGGCGCCGGCCGCGCATTCCTCGTGGTGGAAGCGGACGGATCGGCGTCGCCGCCGCGCGTCGAGGAACTCGTGCTTGCGGCCGGCGCACTCGCCTCGCATCCGGTCGCGTCGCTGACCCGGCCGTTCCAGAACGTGGCGGGCGCCGTGGACGCAAACGTCCTTCATGTCGCCGGGCATGGCCCGGACGGACAGCCGCGGGTCAGCTCCCTGAGCCTCGCCAATCCGGCCGCGGGCTGGACCGAATCGGCGCCGGCGCATGGCGCGGGCGCGATCACCTCGCTCGCAGCGCAGTTCGGGGCCGCGTTCGCGACGGTCGCGCATGAAGGCGGCGACCGCCTGTTGCGCTGGAGCGCGGACGAGGGTTGGCGCGAGTTTGCCGCCGCGCCGGGTTCGGTGCTCGGAGGCTCCGCTCGCGCGATCGGGCAGTCGCACCTTCTCTATCTGATCCGGCCGCGAGGCGCCGCCGGCGACGGCGCGACGCTCGCGACATTCAGTACGGTCACGAAATCCTGGGCGGCGCTCGCGGACCTGCCAGCCGGCGCCGCGACGGCCGTCACGCCCTGGCAGGACGGCCTGATGTGGCTCGAGCCCGGCCCCGGGGGCGCGGCCGTGTCGTTCGCGCAACTGCGCTCCGGGCAGTTGTTCATCACGCTGCCGGACTGGATCGTGCTCGTTGTCTATCTCGCCGCCATGATCGGCATCGGCCTTTACTTCTACTTGCGCGAGAAGCGGCAGTCGACCGCGGACTTCTTCGTCGGCAGCCGTACCATCCCCTTCTGGGCGGCGGGCGTCAGCCTGTACGCGACCAACACCAGTTCGATCAGCTACATCGCCATCCCGGCCAAGGCCTTCGAGACCAACTGGCAGTACCTGACCAACAACCTGGTCGCGATCACGGGTCTCGTATTCGTCGCGATCTGGATCGTACCGCTGTTGCGGCGGCTCAACCTGATGTCGGTGTTCCACTACCTCGAGATCCGCTTTCATCCGGCGATCCGCACGCTCGCAAGCGCACTCTGCATCCTCGTACAGATCGGCAGCCGCCTGTCCGTGATCCTGTTCCTGCCTTCGCTCGCGATCGCGACCATGACGGGACTCGACGTCGTCTGGTGCATCCTGATCATGGGCGGCGTCACCATCGCATACACCGCGCTCGGCGGCATGAAGGCCGTGATCTGGACCGACTTTGCCCAGCTCATCGTGATGTTCGGCGGCGCCTTGTTCGCGATCGCATTCACGGTTTGGAGCCTGGACGGCGGGATCCCGGAGTTCCTCACGGCTTCGCTGCCCGAGGACAAGATGAAGCTGTTCGACTGGAGCTGGGACCTGACCGAGGCCACGGTCTGGGGCTTCATCTTCCTGGTCGTGTTCGACGTCGTCCTGACTTTTCCGAAGGACCAGGTGCTCATGCAGCGCGTGCTGTCCACGAGGAACGACCGGGACGCGGGGCGCTCGGTGTGGATGTTCGCCGCCATCATGCTGCCGGGCGGCTTCATGTTCTACCTGATCGGCACCGCCCTGTACGTCTTCTATCAGAGCCATCCCGAGCGCCTCGATCCGCTGATGCCGCTCGACGCGACTTTCCCGCTGTTCATCGCGGCCGAACTCCCAGTCGGCGTGACCGGTTTGATCATTGCGGGAATCCTTGCGGCGTCGATGTCGACGCTCTCGAGCATCATGAACAGTGTGGCCACGCTCGCGTCGGTCGACTTCTACGAAAAATGGGTGAAGAAACCGGACCCGAAGACCAGCGTGCGCTTTGCGGAGTGGATGACAGTCGTCACCGGGCTGATCGGCATCGGCGCCGCGTGGCTGCTGTCACGCTACGACATCCGTTCGCTGTTCGACGTCTCGATCGAGCTCGCGGGGCTCATGGGCGGCGGTTTCGCGGGCGCCTACTCGCTCGGCATGTTCACGCGGCGCGCGAACTGGCAGGGCGTGTCGATCGGCATCGGCTCGGCCATCCTCCTGACGACGATCGCCTGGACCATCGACCTCGTGCACCCCTATTTCTATCTGGCGATCTCGATCATGATCTGCATCGTGATCGGCTACCTCGCGAGCCTGCTGTTTCCGCCGCCCGCGCATTCGCTCGCCGGACTGACGATCCACAGGGCCGGCTGAGCGGCCGGTGGACACGCAGTTCCTGAATACCTTCGTGGCGGTCGCCGACAGCGGCTCGATGGCCGCCGCCGCGCGGCTGCTCAACATCACGCCGGCCGCGGTCGCGCAGCAGATCCACACGCTCGAGCGCCAGATCGGCGCGCCGCTGATCACGCGCGCCGGGCGAACGGTCATCGTCACCGAGGCCGGCACGCGCATCCTCGCCCGCGCCCGCGCGGTGCTCAGGGACGTCGCCGATCTGCGCACCGTGGCAAACGACGACGGGACGAGTGCGGGAGAGCTCCGCGTCGGCGCGGGCACCACGGCCTCGACCGGGATCCTGCCGGACATCCTGTCGCGCATGGTCGCGCGCTTCCCGCACATCAGCGTGTTCATCCAGCCCGGCTACTCGGTGGACCTGCACCGTGCGGTCGAAAGCGGCAACCTCGATGCGGCGATCGTGCTCGAAGCGCCTTTTGCATTGCACAAGACCTGTGGCTGGGAGCTGTTGCGCGAGGAGCCGCTGGTGGTGCTGGCGCCCGACAGCATGGCCGGCAGCGATCCGCACGAACTGCTCGCGACGCAGCCGCTGATCCGCTACGACCGCAATCAATGGGGCGGCCACCAGGCCGATGAGTACCTCCGCATGGCGCGGATCAAGCCGCGCGACCGCTTCGAACTCAATGCGCTGAACGCGATTGCGGTCATGGTGGACCGCGGGCTCGGCGTGTCGCTGGTGCCCGACTGGGCTCGCCCCTGGCCGGAAGGATTGCGGCTCGCGCGCCTGAAACTGCCGCTGCCGATCGCGCCGCGGCGGATCGGCGTCGTCTGGTACCGCTCGACGATCCGCCTGCGCCTCGTCCAGGCATTCCTCGAGGAAGCACGCGCGACCGCGCTGGCGCAGCCCACAAGCAAGAAAAAGTAGTGTCTGAATATACCCGCCGGTGATTCTGTTTCGCTGGTTCCCGGCACAGACTGTCGCGCGGAACCCGGTGTGCCCGCACGCAGGGCATTGCCCCCACCTACCTGCAACGAGAGCGCAGCAATGAATACACACGCGACCCCGACCCGGCGACCGACCCTGCTGACGACGGCCTGCCGGCTGTTGCTGCTGTCTGCAGCGGCGGCCGCGGCTCCCGCTCAGGCGGAAGACGCGTCGGAAATGGGTCCGGTCATCGTTACCGGCAGCCGGGTGCCCAAGGCGGTGGACAAGATCCCCGGCGCGATCAACGTCATCGGCGAGGAGGCGCTGCAGCAATCGCAGGCCCTGACGACGGACATGACCGCGGTACTGACAAAAAACGTCCCCGGCTACGCGGAGTCCACGCAGGCCATGAGCAACACCGGCGAGAACCTGCGTGGGCGCATCGCGCTGCGCCGGTTAGACGGCGTGCCGCAGGGTTCGCCGCTGCGCGAAGGCACGCGCAACGCCAACTTCACCGACCTCGGCGTGATCTCGCGCATCGAGGTCATCAACGGCCCTTCCGCCTCCGAGGGCATCGGCGCGACGGGCGGAATCATCAATTACATCTCGCAGTCGCCGACCGAGATGGGGACCACGGTGCGTCTGTCGACGCGCTATGCGTCCCAGTTCGAGAACGACAGCGACGCCTGGAGGCTCGGCGTCAACGTCGCCCACAAGAACGAGTATTACGACGTGCTGTTCTCCGCGGCATTCGCCGATCGCGGCATCGCCTACGATGGCAACGGCCGGCGCGTCGGACTCAACACCAGCGGTTCGCTGATGGATACCGAGTCGGAAAACCTGTTCCTGAAGGCGGGCATGAACTTCGGCGCCGACGACAACCAGCGGCTGCAGCTCACGCTCAGCCGGTTCAACATCACCGGCAAGGGCAACTACATCCTGGTGGACGGCGACCGCAATGCGGTTCCTCCGGTCAGCAACACGGCGGTACCGGGCCAGCCGCTGGGGTCGAAGACGGAGTTCAATGACTTCACCCAGGAGCAACTCACCTATTCGCACGGAGACTTCTTCGGCGGAACCCTGCTGCTGAATGCCTACCAGGCCGACCAGGAGATGCGCTTCGTGGCCGAGAACGGACTCGACCGCCAGGACCCGCTGATCAACAACTCATTCTTCTTCCTGCCGAGCGGCGCGGTCGACGAATCACGGCTGCCGCTGGTCGACCAGTCGGAGGTCAAGGCCAACAAGCGCGGCTTGCGCTCCTCCTGGACGCGCCCGTCGCTGTTCGGCGTGGAAGGGCTCGAGATGCACGTCGGCGTCGACCTGGTCGAGGACGTCGCGCAGCAGCGCCTCGCGCTGACCGACCGCATCTGGGTGCCGCCGATGGAGTACACGAGCACGGCGCCGTTCCTGCAGGCCTCGCTCGACATCGGGCCGGTCACCATCACCGCCGGCGTCCGCCACGAGGATGGCGAGCTGACGGTCGACGACTACGTCACGACCTGGTTCCGCGACCGCAGGCCGATCCAGGGCGGCACGCTGTCGTACACCGAAACCCTGCCGAACGCGGGCATCATCGCGCGCCTGCCGGCGGGGTTCTCCGCGTTCGTTTCCTACAGCAAGGGCTTCACGCTGCCGAACGTCGGCATTCCGCTGCGCAACCAGCAGTGCACCGGCGACACCGCGGAAGCCGGCCCGCCGTTCGGCGGCACCGTGCCGGACGGCTGCCCCGGCCAGCCGCTGCAGTCGGTGGCGGACATCCTGGACCTGCAGGCGGTGGTCTCCGACAACGAGGAAATCGGATTCAACTGGCGCGGAAGCCGCGGCAATGTCGGCGGCTCCTATTACCGCTCGGATTCCGATTTCGGCCAGTCGCTGACCGTCGATCCGGTTACCCAGGACTTCGTGCTGCAGCGCCGGCCGGTCGAACTCGAGGGCTATGAGATCTACGGCGAGTTCAACATCACCGATTCGATCAAGGCCGGCGCGACCTACTCGCACACCGAGGGCATGACCCGTACCACCAATACGGGACCACTCACGCGCGAGATGGGAGTGCTGGACATCGGCCCGGACAAGCTCGCCCTCAACTTGAACTGGCAATTCTCGGAGAAAGGGGATGTCACGCTGAGCTCGAGGACGACCTTTGACCGCGACCTCAATGACAACGACCCCAACAACCCGTTCGAACCGGGCGAGGAACACACGGATGGCTACACGCTGGTGGATCTCAGCGTCAACCACGGGCTGGGCAAGGGGATGCTGACGCTCGGCGTGGAGAACCTGCTCGACAAGTACTACGTGCTGACCTGGTCGCAGTTGCCGGGCTTCCGGAATTTCACAACCGGTCGCGGGCGCGTCACGTCCCTGACGTACACCATCGACCTCTGACCGGGCGCTGGTTGGCCGGGATCCTTCCGGCCGGACCTTGCGTGCGGCATGCTGCACGGATGCGTCCGGCTGTCAGGCAGTTCGCCGTCGCCGCGCTCATTGCGGCGATTGCCTGGCCCGCATTTGCGCGCGTTCCCGCGCCCTTGCCCTCGGCCACCCCGGCTTCGGAGGGCTTCTCCGCGACGCATCTCCGGCGGCTTGGGCGCGAGGTGGGGCAGCGCGTCGATGGCGGCACCTGGCCCGGCGCCGTGACGCTGGTAGCCCGGCGCGGCCGCATCGTCCATTGGCAGGCGCACGGCTGGCTCGGACTCGGGCGCGGGCCGCGCATGCGGCGCGATTCCATCTTCCGCGTGTATTCGATGACCAAGACCGCGGCTTCGGTTGCGGTACTGATGCTGGCCGAAGCAGGCGCGCTTGCGCTCGACGATGAAGTCGCGAGATTCCTCCCCGAGTTCGGCGGCCTGTCGGTGCTCACGGGTGGCACGGCCGACGCGCCGCGCCTGCGCGCGCCGCGGCGCTCGTTGACAATCCGGCACCTGCTGATCCATGCGCCGGGTTTTGCGACGGCCCCGGGCGACGGCGCCTCGGCCGAACTGCTGGCGCGTGCCGGGCTCGACGCGGCGACGGGCTTCGACGATTACTGCGCGCGCCTCGCCTCGGTCCCGCTCGCCGCAGATCCCGGCAGCCGCTTCGCCTACGACGGCGCCCAGTTCGTGGTCCTGAGCCGGCTGGTCGAGGTCGTTTCCGGCATGCCGTTCGACCGCTTCCTCCATGAACGGTTGTTTGCCCCGCTCGCCATGCAGGATACCGGCTTCACCGTGCCGCCCGCCGAGCGCCATCGCATCGCGGAGATGACGACCAGCGACGCCGAAGGGCGGCTCATTCCGTCGCCGCAGTACGCGAACCGGCCCGCCGGCGAGATGATCAATCCGTATCCGAGCGGCGCCGGCGGACTCTATTCGACTGCCGGCGACTGGTTGCGCTTCAGCCAGATGCTGCTGAACGGCGGCGAGCTCGAGGGTCGACGCATCCTCTCGCCTGCGAGCGTCGAGCAGATGTGGACCAACCAGCTGCCACGTCTCGATCCGCCTGCGGTGGAGTTCCGTCCGGGCGCCGGATTCGGCATCGGCGGCCACGTCGTCACGGACCCGGTCCGCCTGGAACGCAGAGGCTCGAGCGGCGAATTCGGCTGGAACGGCGCCGCGGCAACCTGGTTCATGATCGACCGGGAACGGCGCATCGTGGCGTTGATCCTGATGCAGCACCTGCCGCAGGGACTGTCGCGCGACCCGCCGCGGGCCGGACCGCTGTTCTACAATCTGGTCCACCAATCGCTTACCGGGCCACATCGCCGATGATCCTGGTTGCCGGTTCCGCCAACCTCGATTTCGTAGTGCGGGCACCCCGCATCCCGGCGCCCGGCGAAACCGTGCTCGGCGGGGATTTCCGCACTTTTCCGGGCGGCAAGGGCGCCAACCAGGCGATCGCCTGCGCGCGCGCCGGCGGCTGCGCTACCGAGATGCTGCTCGCGCTCGGCGACGACGCATTTGCGGCACCCGTCGAGAGATCGCTCGCGGAGGCCGGCGTGCGCATGCACGCGGTGCGTGCCACCGAGCCGACCGGCATCGCGTTCATCTGCGTCTCCGCCGACGGCGAGAACGCGATCACGGTCGCACCGGGCGCGAACGCCTGCCTGCGGCCCGGGCAGCTGCCGCCGCTCGCCGGATGCACGCACCTCCTGATGCAGCTGGAGACGCCCCTCGACGCGGTGACCGACTATGCGCGCGCTGCGCGCGCCGCCAGGGTCCAGGTGGTCCTGAACGCGGCGCCGGCGCGGTCCCTGCCGCCGGAGCTGCTGGCGCTGGTCGACGTACTGGTGGTCAATCTGGGCGAACTCGCGACGGTCGCAGGCCACTCCGGCGGCATCGAGCAATGCCTCGCGCGCATCGACGTGCCCTGCGTGGTCGTGACGCTCGGCGATCGCGGTTGCTGCGCGCGTGCCGGCGGGAGGCTGATCATGCAGGATGCCTTCGCGGTGATGCCCGTGGATACGACCGCTGCCGGCGACACGTTTTGCGGGGTGCTGGTGGCCGAGTTGTCGCGAGGGCAGTTGCTGCCCGCCGCGCTGCGCCGCGCAAACGCCGCGGGAGCGCTCGCCTGCACCCGGGCCGGGGCGCAGTCGAGCATCCCGACCAGGATCGAAATCGAGGCCTTCCTCGGCCGGCATGCCGAGGCGGCGGCCGTGCGATGACGAAGTCTTCGCAGCCGCCAGGCTCTCCGGTCGGCGAATACCCGCTGCCGCACACGATCGGCGCGCACCTGCCGACGCCCGGCAAGGCCCCCGGCTGGCCGATGGCGAACATCGGCGAGTGGCGCATCGACGTCCAGGGCAGTGCCGCCGCATGGCTCGCAGAGATGAAGGCGTGGCGCCACGAGCACTGGATCCGCATGGGCTATGACGACGCCGGGTACCGGCGCGCGGAGTTCCAGTGGGCGCAAAAGAACTTCGTGCACGTGCAGATGATGGTGGAAGACCGCTACTTCTACGACCCGGCCGCCGGCCGCTACACCGTGGACCGGTACCTCGACGACCTCGAGCGACGTTTTGGCGGCGTGGACAGCGTGCTCATCTGGTACGTGTACCCGAATATCGGCGTGGATGATCGCAACCAGACTGCGCTCGCCTCCGACCTGCCGGGCGGGCTCGAGGGGCTCAAGGGCGCGATCGCGGACTTCCACCGCCGCGGCGTCAAGGTGTTGCTCCCGACCATGGCCTGGGACAACGGCACGCGCGGCGAGGGCGTTCCCGACTGGGAGGCGATTGCAAGGCTCGCGGCCGCGGTCGCTGCCGACGGCGTCAATGGCGACACCTACAATGGCCTGCCCCGCGCATTCCGGACCGCGTCCGATGCCATCGGACACGCGCTGGTGTTCCAGCCCGAGTCGATCCCGTACGCGGACGAGCAATTGATGTGGAACCACCAGAGCTGGGGCAAAGCCTCGACCGGCGGCATTCCTGCGGTCAGCAAGCTGAAGTGGCTCGAACCGCGCCACCTGGTGAACATCGAGAATCGCTGGGCGCGCGACCGTACCGACGACTTCCACTACATGTTCTTCAACGGCATCGGCTACGTCGCCTGGGAGAACATCTGGGGCGTCTGGAACCAGCTCACCGAACGCGACGCCGAGGCCTTGCGCCGGCTCGCGACACTGTCGCGGCGCTGTTCCGCGCTGCTCGCGAGCCGCGAATGGGAACCCTATGCGCCGACGCTTCAGGCGGGCGTGTTTGCGAGCCGCTTTCCGGGAGCCGGCGCGACGCTCTGGACCCTCGTGAACCGCAACGAGTACGCGCTGTCCGGTGAGCAGCTCGCCGTGCCTCATCGCGACGGGCGCCGCTGCTTCGACCTGTGGAATGGCACGCCGCTCGCGCCGCGAATCGCGGACGGACGGGCACATCTGGACTTTGGTCTCGAGCCGCGCGGCTACGGCGCGGTGCTCGCGCTCGAGCCCGGCGCGGAATTCGCCGGACTCGACGAATTCCTGGACCGGATGCGCGGTCTGAACTCAACGCCGCTGTCCGCACGGTCGAAGGAATGGCGCGCGCTGCCGCAGCGCCTGTTGCCCGTCGCCCCGACGCGCCCGGCACCGAAGACACCTGCCGGCATGGTGACGATTCCCGCGGGCGAGTTCGATTTCGTGGTCGGAGGTATCGAGATCGAGGGCTACACCTGGGCCGGGCTCGATTTCCAGTACCCGTGGGAGGACCTGCCGCGACGGCATCACCGCCACCGGATGCGGCTGCGCAGCTTTCATATAGACCGCTATCCGGTCACGAATGCCGAATTCGCACGCTTCCTCGCGGGCTCCGGATACAAGCCGCGCGATGCGCATCATTTCCTGCGGCACTGGCAGGACGGCGCGCCGCGCCCGGGCTGGGAGAAGAAACCGGTCACCTGGGTGGCCCTCGAGGACGCGCGCGCCTACGCGGCCTGGGCCGGCAAGCGGCTGCCCGAGGACTGGGAGTGGCAGTACGCGGCGCAGGGCGCCGACGGGCGCCTGTTTCCGTGGGGCAACGAATGGAACCCGCTCAACGTGCCGCCCGCGAGCCGCGTGCGCGAAATGCCGCCGCCCGCGGATGTGGACGCGCACCCGGCTGGTGCGAGTCCATTCGCCGTGATGGACATGGTCGGCAACGTCTGGCAGTGGACCAGCGAGTTCGAGGACGAGCATACGCGCGCCGCAGCGCTGCGCGGCGGCAGCGCCTGGTTGCCGCAGACCTCGCACTGGTACTTCCCGCAGGCCTACCGGCTCGATCAGCACGGCAAGTACCTGCTGATGGCGCCCTGCAAGGACCGCTCGGGAGGGATCGGATTCCGCTGCGTCATCGATGCCGAGCGAATTTAGCGGTCAGGAGGCGCTCCTCAATGAAGATCCGGCTGCTGCATCTGGTGCTTGGCTGCGCGCTGCTGGCGTGCCAGCCGGCGTGGAGCGCGGACGTGGCCCGCAAGATCGTGCTGGTCGGTGGCGTGCCCAGCGAGGGGCCCGGCAGACACGATTACCCGAACGGCACGCGCCTGTTGAAAAGCCTGCTGGAATCCTCTGCCGAACTGCGCGCGATCGAAAACCTGACCGTGGAAGCGCACACCGACGGCTGGCCGTCCGACCCGTCGGCGTTCGACGATGCGGCGACGATCGTCCTCTACTGCGACGGGCTCGAAAATCACCCGCTCTTCGATCCCGGCCGTCGCGCGGTCTTTCAGTCGCTGATGCAGCGCGGCGTCGGGCTGGTCGCGCTTCATCAGGCGGTCACGGTGCCCGCCGGCGACGTCGCGATCGGCCTGGAGCGCTGGCTCGGCGGGGCACGCTACGGCATGTACGACCGCACCACCGAGATGGCGGAACTGACGCCCGCCGGGCATGCGGTCGGCCGCGGCGTCGCGCCTTTCGCGTATTACGACGAGTTTTATCCGACGATCCGCTTCGAGCGCGGCGCCGGCAAGCTGACGCCGCTCCTGACCGGCGCGTTGCACGTGCAATTCCGCGAAGGCCGACATCTCGTGATCGGCGCGCCGGTGACGACGACGGTCGCGTGGGCGTTCGAACGCGAGGCGGGCGGCCGCGCGGTCGGCTTCAGCGGGGCCCATTACCTGATGGCCTTCGATGTGCCGGAACTGCGCCGCCTGTTGCTGAACGCCGTGATCTGGACCGCCGGGCTCGAAGTGCCCGAGGACGGCGTTCATTCGGAACCCGCCGACGCGGCCGCCCGAATCGTGGAAGACCTGGGCCGCAAGCGCGTCGTCGAGGCGGTCGTGACGCGACCTGCCGACGACAAGATCGTGCAGTTCCCCTGGGGCCAGCTCACCTGGTACGCCTCCGGTGAACTCGGCAACTCCGATACGATGACCGTCGGGCGCGCCGTCATCCGACCGGGACTGGAGAATCCGCGACACTTTCACCCGAACTGCGATGAGGTACTGCACGTGCTTCAGGGCCGGATCCTGCACAGCATGGGCGATCGAAAGGTCGAGATGGCTGCGGGCGACACCGTGAGCATCGCGACCGGTGTGCCGCACAATGCGAGGAATATCGGCGACCAGGACGCGGTGCTGCTGATCAGTTTCTCCTCGGCCGACCGCAAGGTCGTGAACGAGTGAGCGCCCGCCTGCGGGCCGGGGCGCGCGTCGCGGCCGCGGCTGCATGCGCGGCGGCTGCCGTCGCGACCGCCGGCCCGCGCGACACGCTGACTTTCCATCGCGATCCCGGGCGCAGCGGCTGGGCGCCGCTGGAATCGGAACTCACGCGTGCGGCCGTCACGGACCCGCGGTTCGGACTGCGCTGGGAGTCCCCGCAGCTCGACTTCTGGGAGGGCTCGCCGCCGCGCCTCTACGCATCCCCGCTCTACGTGGATCGCGCCCGGATCCCCATGGGCGATCGCAGTGAGCGGGTACTGTCGGTAATCATTGCCGCGAGCAGCAATGGCTTTGTCTACGCGATCAACGCATCCGATCTGACCGGCGTCGGCGCGGGCGCCATCCTCTGGCGCAGGCACCTGGGAGCGCCCTGCCGGTTCGAACCCGTGCTGCTGGACGGCATCCCGACCGGCGTGCTGGCGACGCCAGTCATCGACCTGGTGCGAAAGCGGGTTTACGTGACGAGCTGCGTTCGTGAGCGGGGCTGGCAGGCGTTCGCGCTCGACCTCGGCAGCGGCGAACTTGCGTCCGGCTGGCCGGTCGCGCTCGACGAGGCCGTTTTCAGGCAACCTGGCGTCCATCGCAATGCCGGCACCGGCGCGCAGGGCGCGCCGCGCCGCCACGACACGCGCGTGCAGCGCGGTGCCCTGAATCTGAGTCCGGATGGTTCGCGGCTGTACCTGACTTTCGGCGAAAGCGCGACCGGATGGCTGGTGGCCGTGGATACGGCGGCCGCCAGGGTCACGAGCGCGTTCGCGACGGTCGCCGAACCGCACCACAGCAGCGGCGGCATCTGGGGCGCGGGGGGAGCCGCCGTCGACGACGACGGATCGGTGTTCGTGGCGACGGGTACGGGATTCTCCGGCTTCGTGGACCAGCCGCGGGACTGGGTGCAGTCGGTGCTGATGCTCGCCGATACGCAGGAGGGCTGGGAACTGCGCGGCACCTACACGCCGTTCAACTACTGCCAGACGGCGACCATGGACGTCGACCTCGGGTCGGGAGGCGTAGCGCTGGTACCGACGCTCGACTCCACCACGACCGCGACGCCGCGCCTGCTCGTGCTGGGCGGCAAACAGGGTAATGCCTACCTGCTGGACCGCTCGCGGCTGCCCGGGCGGCTCGACCGGCGGCAGCCCTGCAGCGAGGATGCTTCCTCCGATGCGTCGCTTCTCGGGCCGGGACTGCAGCCGCAGTTCGGCAAGCGCGGGCCGCTCAATGTGTTCGGCCCGTACTCGGAGCGCGACGCGGCGCTCGACATGGCCCGTGGCCGCTCGGTGCCGGCGTACTTTCGCGACGAGCGCCGACGCAGCTACGTGTTCATGACCGGAAGCACCAAGGCAGGTGCCGGCGACTCCGCGAGCATGCCGCCGTCGCTCGCGCGGCTCGAGATCGTGATTGCGCCGGGTGCTGCGGCTCACCTTCGCATCGATCAGGTGGAGAAGACGCGGGCGCTCGAGAATCCGGGCTCGCCGGTCGTGACGAGCCACGGCGGGCTCGAGGCCATCGTCTGGGTCCTGGACGAGAACGCGCGCCGTTCCGCGCTGCTTGCGGGCCCGGACCCGCCGTCGCCCTTGCTCTATGCGTTCGATGCGCTGACGCTCGCCCAGCTATGGAGAAGCGCACCCGGCGAGCTGCACCCCAGCGGCAAGTACAACGAGCCTGCATTCGCGCGTGGCCGGGTCTTTACCGGCACCGACCGGATCCAGGCCTTCGGTCTGCCGCAGGAAGCGATCGATGGTGGGCAGGTCTACGAGGGTCATTGTGCGCAATGCCACGATCACCCGCAGGGCCGAATTCCTCCAAGGGAACTCATCGCAATGCGGCCCTATGAAAGCATCGTGGAGGCGCTCACCGGCGGCGTCATGCGCGAGCAGGGTGATGCCCTGAGCCTCGCGGAGATCGACGCGGTCGCGAAGTATCTGCATTGAGCGTTCCGAGTGTGTCGTTCGGCGGACCGCTCGGTGAAGCCCTCGCCGCGAACCTGTCCGGGCGCCTCTCGCGCTTCGTCGTGGACGAGAAGAGCCCCGCGATCGCGCTCTTCGACGATGCGCACCGGCGCTCGAACGTCGAGGGCGACTGGTACGGCGAGCATGCCGGGAAGTGGCTGTATGCCGCGGCAAAGGCGGCGGCGCGCACGGAAGACGCCGGGCTCACGGCGCGCGTGCACCGCGTCGCGGCCTGGCTGGCGAGCCGGCAGGAAGCGGACGGCTATCTCGGCACCTATGCACCTGCGCGCCGCTTCACGCACGAACGTCCTGTGCGTACGCGCAGCTGGGACGGCGCACCCGGGGCCCGGACCTGGGACGTGTGGACGCACGCGCATCTGCTGCTCGGTTTGCTGGAGGCGCACCGTCACTTCCCGGACTCCGCGGTGCTCGGTGCCGCGCGCCGCATCGGCGATCTGTGCCGGCGGCTGTTCGTGCAGGAAGGCCGCGACATCACCGCCTACGGCAATCACCATGGACTGTCCGCGACAGTACTGCTGGATCCCGCGGTGCGGCTCCATCTGGCGACTGGCGACACGGGTTACCTCGAACTCGCGCGCGTGATTCTCGCGCAGGCCGAGGCGCGGCCTGAATTGCGCCTGCGTTCGTCCCTGATGGAGGGCGTTGACGCTTCCGAGATCGGCACCGGCAAGGCGTACCAGGTTTGCTGGAACCTGGCGGGCGTAGCGCGCTTTGCACGCGTCGCGGGGGATACCCCGCTGCTCGCCGCGGTGATCGCTGCTTGGGACAACGTCCGTGCACATCACCTGACGTTGGGCGGCGGACCCTGGGGCGGCGTCGGTATGCGCTCGCGCGAGGTGTTCAACCCGCGCGGCGTGTTCGATCCCTGCGGCTATGTCGAAACCTGCTCGACCTGTGCCTGGATCCAGTGGACCGGCGAATTGCTCGACGCGACCGGCGAAGCGCGCTTCGCCGAGGAAATCGAGCGTTCCGCCTACAACGATCTCCTGGGTGCACAGGCGCCGGGTGGGGAGGACTGGTGCTACTACAGCTTCCCGAACGGGCGGCGCGTGCACACGACCTACTGGCGTTGCTGCAAATCGAGCGGCGCGACCGCGCTCGAGGAACTGCCCGCGCTTGCCTGGCAACTGCGCGGCGCGGGCGATATCGCCGTCAATCTCTACGGCGCCGGCCGTGCGGAGTTCGCCCATGCGGCGGCGGGAGCCGTCACGCTCGAGCAGCACACGCGCTATCCCTTCGAAGGTGCCGTGCGGTTTTCGGTCGAGCCCCGCAGGCCCGCCGAGTTCGCGCTGATGCTGCGCATACCCGCCTGGGCCGAGGGCGCCGCGATCACGATCAATGGTTCGCCGGCGGCGACGCGCGCGGCGCCTTCGGGATACGCCGTGCTGCGGCGGCGCTGGAGCGCCGGCGACGTCGTTGCACTCGAATTGCCGATGAAACCGGTCCTGCACCGGCGGGCCACTCTCAGCGTGCAGGAGTCCCGCACGCCGGACGGCGCGCCGGTGCAGCAGGAAGTCATGAGGTACGACTACGCGGCGGTGACGCGCGGCCCGCTCGTCTACGCGACCGGACTCATCGACGGATTCAAGGCCGCGGAGTCGATCCGGCTGCCGAACGACCCGACGGCTGAGCCGCTCGCACCCGCGACGACGCCCGCGGGTTTCACCGGTCCGGCGCTCTGCCTGGCGCCCGAGGGCCGCGCGCCGTTCGTCCTTCTTCCATACTACGAGGCTGGCGGGCGCATGGACGGCGCCTGGCGCCTCAGCTGGCTGCCCCTCGCGCCGGTGAAGTGAGAAATTGTGATGTTTGAGCATAGGAATCACAGCTTCTTCCGCGCCGGCAAGTCGGCCAGACTGGCCTCGCCATGTCGACCGTTCCGAAGCACGCGCCGACTGCCGCGCGGGCCACTACAGGCCCGCTTGCGAGCGTGCGCGTGCTCGACCTCTCCGCCTACATCGCGGGACCCTACGGCTGTACGCTGCTCGCCGATCAAGGCGCCGAGGTCATCAAGATCGAGCCGCCGGGCGGCGATAACCTGCGCAAGTATCCCTCCACGCTCCAGGCCGAGAGCCGCGCATTCATAGGCCTGAACCGCAGCAAGCGCGGCCTCGCGCTCGACCTCAAGCAGCCCGAGGGGCTCGCGACGCTCCTGCGCCTGGTGCGCGACGCCGACGTGCTGGTGCACAATTTCCGCCCGCGCATCCCGAAGCGTCTCGGCATGGACTACTCGAGCCTCGCTGCGCTGAACCCGCGGCTCATCTACTGCGCGGTGACCGGCTACGGCGAGAGCGGCCCGCTGCGCGACAAGGCGGGCTACGACCAGGTGCTGCAGGCGATGACCGGCATGTGCGCGCAGCAGGGGAAGCGTGGCGGCCCGCCGGAAATCGTCTACGGCTCGGTGGTTGACTACTACGCGGCGGCGCTCGTCGCTGCGGGCGTGGCCGCCGCACTGTACGAACGCGCAAAGAGCGGCCTGGGTCAGTACGTCGGCGTTTCTCTGCTCGCGAGCGCGCTCACGATGCAATCGGCGCGACTCGTGTGGACGGAGAGCGAGCCGCGCGACATCGGCCGCGATTTCCGTTCCGGCGGCATCACGGGAATCTACCCCACGCGCGAGGGATACATCTACGTTTCCGCGAACACTGCGCGTTTCTGGCATGCGCTCTGCGAGAAGGTCGGCCTGCCAGATTTCGCGCACGACGAGCGCTATGACTCGGTGCGCAAGCGCGCGCAGCATGCGCAGGAAATAGTCCCGCGCCTGACCGAGGCGTTGGGTGCGAAAAGCGCGCTCGAGTGGGAAGCGCATTTCGGCGACGACGTACCCTGCGCCGCAGTGCGTAACCTCGAGGACGTGTTCGACAACCCGCAGGTGCAGGCGGAGGAACTCGTGACAACCACTCATCACGCGCTCGTCGGCAAGTACAAGGGGCTCGCCCGGTCGATCAAGTTCGGCCGCACGCCCGGTCCCGCGCCGTTCGCGGCCCCGGCCTTCGGCCAGCACAGCGACGCAGTGCTCACCGACCTTGGACTCTCCGCCGAAGAAGTCGCGCGGCTGCGCCGGAAGGGCACCGTGAGTTGATGTCTCCGCGCGCGGGCGAATCTTGCAAGCCCGCGGTCGATGCTGGAAGATAACTTGCAGCTTTCCTCCGCGGGGACTGATCGACTTCAACCCGTCATGACGACCGGCGCTCTTCCGACCCTGTTCGTGCCGCATGGCGCGGGTCCCTGCTTCTTCATGGACTGGAAGCCGGCCGGCACCTGGACGCGGATGGAGGCGTGGCTGCGCGGCGTCGCGGACATCGCCGGCGCGCGACCACGCGAGATCCTGATCGTCACCGGGCATTGGGAAGCGGAGGCGTTCACGGTCAATGCGAGGTCCACGCACGAGCTCCTGTTCGACTACAGCGGCTTCCCGGAGCATACGTATCGGCTCACCTGGCCCGCTCCGGGCTCGCCGCGGCTGGCGGCGCGAGTCCGCGAGCTGCTGGACGCCGCCGGCTTCCGATCGGCCGAGGATCGCGAGCGCGGCCTCGACCACGGCGTTTTCATACCGATGAAGCTCGCGTTTCCGGATGCCGACATTCCCGTGGTGCAGCTTTCACTGCGGGCGGGCCTCGACCCCGCGGAGCACCTGGCGGCGGGGGCGGTGCTCGCGCCGCTGCGCGAGCAGGGTGTGCTGATCATCGGCAGCGGCATGAGCTACCACAACATGGGCCGCCTGATGCGCAACCTGCGCAGCGGGGGCACCCGCGTGGACCCCGACTCGGAGCGTTTCGACGACTGGCTGGGCGCGACCGTCGCGTTGCCGAGGGCGGAACGCGAGCGGCGGCTGGCGCGCTGGGCGGATGCGCCGAGCGGCCCGGCATCCCACCCGCGTGAGGAGCACCTGCTGCCCCTGCATGTGGTCGCGGGCGCCGGCGGCAACGACTCCGGCGCGCGCGCGTTCCAGGACCGGGTGCTGGGCAGCGTGCAGTCCGCATTCCGCTTCGGCTGAGCGGGGACGCCGGGGGCCACGATCAGTACGGCCGGTCGCCCTTGACCCACATGCGATGCATCAGCCGAAAATACCGCTGGTCGTCGTAAGGCGTGCCGGTGTGAAGCGTGCAACGATTGTCGAACATGAAGATGTCGCCGACGCGCCATTGGTGACGCAGCACGAACCGTTCCTGGGTCACGAACCCGACCAGTTCGTCGAGCAGTTTCATTCCGTCCGGACCCGGCATGCCCACGACTTCCTTGACGGTGCCCGTGCTCGGCCACAGGGCCTTGCGCCCGTCCACCGGATGTGTGCGAATCAGTGGATGCGTCACGTCCGGCGTCGCCTCTTCCAGCTCCTTGCTGATCTGCATGCGGCCGTGCTCGCGGGTCTCCATGAAGAACTTGTAGCTGTGGTGAAGGGCAAGGCCCTGGAGCTGCTGTCGGCGCGGCTCCGGGAGCGCTTCATACGCGCCGCAGCAATCCGCGACCAGCGTGTCGCTGCCCTCCGCTGGAACCTCGACGGCGTAGAGCATCGTGCACTTCACGGGCTCGCGCATGTACGAGTAGTCCGTGTGCCAGCCGATCCCGTCGTTGTGGGCGCCGACCGGCCGTCCCTGTGCGTCCACGCGGTTCGAGAGGATGAAGATCTTCGGATAGCCCGGCAGCGTGAACTGCTTCAGGGTGTGGTCTTCGAGCTCGCCGAAATGCGCGAGGAAGCGCATCAGGTCGTCGGGCGCCATCACCTGGTCCCGCACCAGCAGCACGCCGTGCAGGTCGAAGGTGCGCGCCACCTCCCGGATCGTCGCCGAATCGGCGCTGGCCAGATCGACGCCCTGGACTTCCGCGCCGAATCCGGGCTTCAGTTCCCGGATGCCGAAACTGCCTGTCTGGTTCATTTCCCGTCCAAGCTAGCAGCACGCCGTGCGGCGGTCTTGCTCTGATGCGCCCGCTCGCTTGAGCCCCCGATGAAGCCGTATTCGAGACCCGCCGGAGTCGTCGTCGCTTGCACCGTCGGTAATGCCGTCAGCATCACACCGATGGTGTACACGGTCTTCGGCCTGTTCCTGATTCCGATCTCCACCGAGTTCGGCTGGCCCCGGTCGGCGGTCTCGTTCGCGCTACTGCTGCTGGCCGTGGTCGGCGCCGTCAGCTACCCGGTAGTCGGCAGGCTGATCGACCGCTATGGCGGCCGCAGGGTGATACTGGCCGGCAACGTCGCATTCGCGGCCACGGTCGCCGCCGTGTCGCTGATCGGCGCGAGCCATCTTCAGTTCTACGCCGCCTATATCCTGGTGGGAGCTGCCGGCGCGATTCCGAGCAGCGTGACATTCACCAAGGTCATCGCCGGCTGGTTCGACCGCAACCGGGGATTCTTTCTCGGCGTCGCCGGCGGAGTCGGCAACGGCGTCGGTGCCGCCTTGTCGCCTATCTTCGTCAACCTGCTGCTGCTCCACTATGGCTGGCGCGGGGGCTATGTCGGCGCGGCGCTCGTGATCCTGCTGATCGGATTTCCGGTGCTGTACCTGCTGCTGCACGACCCGCCGAAGTCCGTGCCACCCGCTGCCGCGGGCGATTTCCAGCAGGGCGAGGGCATGACGCTCGCAGAGGCGCTGGCGACCCCCACGTTCTGGATCATCCTGGCGGCCATTGCGCTCGGCGCAGGCTGCATGACCGCCGTGTTCGCCCACGTGGTGCCGATACTGCTCGATCGGGGTCTCGACCCCGACCGCGCCACGGCCGTGCTGGCCACGTTCGCGCTGGTGACCGCCGCATGGCAGGTCGGCATGGGATTCCTGCTGGACCGGTTTCCGCGTCCCTGGATCGCCGCGCCCTTCTACCTCGCGGCGCTTGCGGGCCTCATCCTCTTCGAATCCACGTCGAGCTACCCGCTGCTGTTGCTTGCGGCGGTGCTGATGGGACTCGACCTCGGCACGGAATACGGCGTGCTACCGTATTTCCTGTCGCGCTACTTCGGAGTCCGGCACTACGGCGCGATCTCGGGCGTCGCTTACGGCGCCATCGTGCTGACGCAGGGCATCACGCCGTTCCTGATGGACCTGACCTTCGACTTGCGCGGTTCATACGACGCGGCGGTAGTCGCGATCTGCGCCGGGCTCGTGATCGGGGCCCTGCTGATCCTCAGGCTGCGGCCGTTCGACGTCGTGGTTCGGGGCGGCCTCCTTCAGAAGGAATAGCGCGCGGACAGGATCAGTTCACGCGGCGGAATGTACTCCTCGCTTGTTTGCAGCACGCCGAACGGATTGCTGAAGCGGGCATTGACGCCGTCCTCGTCCAGCAGGTTGGTGGCGCTCAGTGAGAAATCGAACTTGCTGTTCGCCGGCCTGAAGTTGAAGAACAAGTTGACGATGTCGTAGTCGGGTATGCTGTCCACCAGCGGATTGTTGAACACGCGGTACTGGTACTCACCGCGGTAGATCCATTCCAGCCGCGAATCGAACATTGCGCCACCTGCCAGCTTGCGGCTGTTAGTGAGGCCGATGCGGGCCGCGAGATCCACCAGCTTCGGCGGCGTGTTGCCCCGGAGATTGGTGGTTTGCGCGAGATTCATGCGCAGGGCGAACCCGGGCCCGGTGAACAGGCCGACGCCGGGCGCGAGCCCCTCGCGAAAATCCACCACGTCCAGCGTGAAGAAATCCTGTTTGAACTCGCCGTCCATCCAGGTGAGATGTCCGTCCAGGCGCCACTCGTCGCTGAACAGCCAGCTGAACTCCGTTTCGACTCCGTACACGTCGGCTTCGGGGATATTCCCCGTGCCGCCCGCGAAGGGCACCGGATCCTCCTGCATGAACTGCAGGTTCTCGTAGTCGTAGAAGAATCCGACCACGTTGAACCGGGCGCGCCCGTCGGCGAACTGGTTCTTCGAGCCGATTTCGAAGGACGTGACTTCCTCGGGCAGATATACCACCGGCACCTGAATCGCGCCGTTCAGGGCTCCCGGGTTGGTGCCGCCGTTCTTCCAGCCGGTCGAGGCGAGGAAATACAGCAGGTGGTCGTCGTCCAGGTCGAAGTCGACGCCCGCCTTCCAGGTGAACTCGCTGTCGTTGGTCTCCTGGCGCGTCGGGCAGGGGACCGCGCCCAGGCAGTTCCAGAACTGGGTCGCGACGTCGGTCTGGTCCTCGTCCTGATAACGGCCGCCGGCCGTGAGCGCGACCCGGTCGGTGGCGTGAACGGTGAACTGGACGTAGGCTGCCTGGTCCTCGCGCGTGACCGTCCGGTCCTCGACGAAATTCAGCGCCGACGCGAACGGCGGCAGGTTGCCCGGACCGGGATTGGCGAGCTCATCCTCCCAGGCGGAGAACGGCGACGGCGCCGTGGCCTCGAGGAAGAAATTGGAGTTCTCGTGATCGAGGTAATAGACGCCGGCCACCCAGTCCAGCCGCTCGCCCTTGTAGGTTGCACTGAATTCCTGGCTGAAGGCATCCGAGTCGTTGTCCCAGAACGGGAGCACGTCCCAATTGGCGGTCGTCACGAAGAATCCAAGCACGTCGAGCGCGAACGTCGCTTCCGTCATCCGGTCGCCGTCCACGGACTGCTTCTTCCGCAGTTCCTGGTAGCCGGTCAGCGACTTGAATACCACACCCGATGGGGACTCCCATTCGATGATCGCGGAGTAGACGTCGTTCTGCAGATCGAAGATGCCGGGGTAGTCTTGGGTCAGCCTGCGTTCGTCGGAGTTCGGGTCATCGACGTTTCGCTGCGCGGCGGCGTTCTGGTCGGAGTCCTGGAGAAACGCGGACAGTGTCACCGACACGCTGTCGGTCGGCCGCCACAGGAACGCGGCGGTTCCGGTCAGTGAATCGGCGTCGTCGAGATCGTAGCCGTCGAGGGCGCCGCCCTCGATCTCGGAGAAGCCGTCGTGGCTGTACTTCTGTAACGAGGCGCGGAACGCGGCTGTCTCGCCCATCGGAATGTTGAGCGAGCCCCGGGCGCGGATCGTGTCGTAGTCGCCGAAGCCGAGCTCGATGTCGCCGCCGAAACGGCTCGGGTCAGGCCGCTTCAGGACCAGATTGATCGCGCCGCCCGTGGTGCCCTGCCCGAACTCGGTGCCCTGCGGTCCGCGAAAGACCTCGACGCGCTCGAGCTCTCCGAGGTCGGTGCCCATCGCCAGGGGATTCGCGACGTAGATGCCGTTCATGTAGACGAGCACACTCGGCTGGGTGCTGAGGTTTTGCGCCGTTTCCCAGCCGACGCCGCGAATCGCGACCACGCGTCCTGCGCCGTCGTTTTTTGCGACCGTGAGGCCGGGTACGTAGCCGTTGAAATTGTCGAGCCGGACCACGTTGGAGCGGTCGAAGTCCTGGCCGGACACCGCCGAAATTGCGATGGCGGCATCCTGGAGATTGACCTCCCGCTTACCCGCGGTCACGACGACCGGATCGAGCGCCGTCGACTCCCCGAGCGCGCTCCCGGTCGGCAGTGCCATCGCCGCGACCGCACTGACGCCGAATCCTGTCAGATTCCTGCGACACGTTTCATGCCGAGTTGTCATCTGCGATGCCCCCCAAGTTCGAGTAGAAGTGCGGAATCTGCTGTTATTGGTGTCGCCGCGCCAGTCGTCGCAAACATATTGATCGGGAAGACTCGCGCGGCGCTTGCCTGAACGCGCCCTATCACTTGACAGCGATCCGGCCGCGGGCCGCGCCGGCCAGCCGGCTCGCGATACCGACCGGGGCAGGACGCTCCCGCGCCGGGCGGTTAAACTCCCGGACGCCTCTCTTCAGCCGGCCGGATCCGCCATGCACTTGCCGTTCATGAATGACGCGTTCTTTGCCAGTCTGGACCGCTCGGCGCTTCCGATCGAGGACGCCGAGTCGCTGCCCCCGCTGTGCTACACGAGCGGCGAATTCTACGAGTTCGAGAAGGAAGCCGCCTTCAATCACGAGTGGCTCTGTCTGGGGCGGGAGTCGTGGGTCCGGCAGCCGGGTGACTATTTCACGACTTCAATCATCGGCGAGCCGGTCATCGTCTGTCGTGACCTCAGCGGGAATCTGCGTGCATTGTCCGCCGTCTGCCAGCACCGCGGAATGCTGGTGGCGGAAGGCCGGGGCAACGCGCGCGGATTCGTATGCCCGTATCACCACTGGACCTACGGCCTGGATGGCTGCCTGATCAACGCGCCGGCGATGAACAGGACGCGGGGCTTCGACCGATCCGGCGTGCGGCTGCCGTCGCTCGCGGTCGAGACCTGGCTCGGCTTCGTGTTCGCGAATTTCGACCACGGGGCCGCGCCGCTCGCGCCGCGGCTGCGTGCGGTGGAGGATGCGATCGCGCGCTACGACCTGCGGGAAGGGGAGGAGGTCGGCCAGCCGAATGTCATGAAGTTCCCGTGGAACTGGAAGGTCATGTTCGAGAACAACAACGACGGATACCACGCCAACCGCCTGCACCACGGTCCGCTGCACGACTTCGTGCCGAGCGACCGCTGCTCGTTTCCGGAGTTGCCGGCGGATACTGCGGGGTATCTGCGGCGCAATGGCACGCTGCATCCGGATGCCAGTTTCAACGCGACGCAGAAGGCGATACTGCCGGTGTTTCCACGGCTGACCACCGAAGACAGGCAGTTCATGCTGTTCGCCAATATTCCGCCGACGCTGTCGCTCGTCCTGACGGCCGACATGGTCATCTACCTGATCGTCCGTGCGACCGGCGCCGAGACGCACGAGATGGACGTGGGCGAGCTGGTCGCCGCGGGCGCCGGCAAGGATCCAGGTTTCGAGCACCGACTGGCCATGATCATGAATGCCGCGGGCAAGATCATGGCCCAGGACCAGCACGTGGACGAGCTGGTGCAGATCGGTCTGCGGTCCCGGTTCGCCACGCGCTGCCGCTACTCGTGGCAGGAAGGTGCGCAGCAGCAACTCAACGGCTGGCTGGTGCCGCGCTACCAGGCCTGCTGGCGGCGAGTGCGCTCGAGCTGAACGCGGCCGGGCTGCGCGTCAGGCCAACGGCGGGGGCGGACCGGGCGGGCGCATCGCGGCCGTCATGGCGACGATCAGCAGCACCAGTGCGACGTAGCCCATGAATACGAAGCTGAAGCCGCCGACGGCGTCGGCGATGAAACCCGCAGTCGCCGGGCCGATCATGGCGGTCGTCGTGACCAGATTGTACGTGCCGAGGATCTCCGGGTTCTGCGACGGGCCGAAGTAGTTCACGAGCAGCATCGCGGTCGCGAAGAAACACATGCCGAAGCCGAAGCCATCGGCGACGGCGAAGACGGCGAACGCCAGCCAGTGGTCGGCGACCGACAGCGCGGCCAGGCCGATGGCTTCGGCAACAAGGGCTGCGACCAGCAGGCGCTTCGGGTCAATGCGCGTGGCTAGGATGCCGCCGAGCGCGCGCGCCAGCGCATTGACCGCGCCGTCGGCGCTCAGCACGGCGGCCGCCGTCGACGCCGAGACGCCAAGCGTCCCCATGTGCGTCACGGCCCAGCTGTTGATCGTCAGAACAGAAAGCAGCATGGTGGACATCGCAACCGAGATGATCCAGAACTGGCGGGTGCGGATCGCGTCGCGGAAACGCCAGTCCGTCGCGGTCCGGTAGACGCCCGCAGCGCGCGGTTCTTCGGCCCGCGCATCGGAAGCAGCCGACGCGCCTGCCGCCTGGGGCGGACTCCTCACGATCGCTGCGGTCAGAATCGTGAGCGCCAGCATCGTGGCGGCCACCAGCCACCAGTACATCCGCCACGACTCGGCCGTCGCAACGATGCCGCTGGATGCGAGCGGGCCGGCGACGGCGCCGAGGCCGCCGATCGTCATGTACCAGCCGATCGCTGCGGAGCGCTTCTCGGGCATCCAGCCGTTCAGCAGAAAGATCGCCGGCACGGTCGCACAGGAAGCGAACCCCAGGCCTAGCAATGCGCACGCGACGAGGTAGGCGGGCAGATTGTCCGTCAGTGCGAGCAGGGCGAAGCCGGAGGCCATGACCGCGCCGCCGATGCCAAAGGTCGCGCGGATGCCGAGGCGTCGCAGGATCCAGGCGGGCACCGTGCTTGCGAGGCCGACCGTTAGCGCGAACAACGAGAACCCCGCTCCGGCCTGCGACCAGGTCCAGGACAGTTCGGCGATCATGTGCGGCAGGACCACGCCCAGCGAGCTGAACGTTGCGCCGTTGATCAGAAAGAAGGTCAGGCTGATGACGGCGAACATCATCCAGCGCATGGTTCCGGCGCCGGCGGACTCAGTCAGCACGCTTGCGTTCCATGTCGCGCAGTTCCTTCTTCAGGACCTTGCCGGTGTTGTTCTTCGGCAGCGCCTCGACGAAGCGATAGTATCTGGGCCGCTTGAAGCGGGCGATGCGATTGGCGCAGAACTCGTCGAGCGCGGGCGATTCAAGCAGTGTTCCGGTCCGAGCAACGACATAGGCGACGACGCTCTCGCCCCATTCGCGGTCAGGCCGGCCGACGACTGACACTTCGGCCACATCCCCGTGCTGCAGCAGCGCCTCCTCGACTTCGCGCGGGTAGATGTTGCTGCCCGCCGAGATGATCACGTCCTTGGAGCGGTCCTTGAGCGTCAGGAATCCATCCTCGTCGAAGGAACCGAGATCGCCGGTGTGCAACCAGCCGCCGCGCAGCGTCTCCTCGGTCGCGGCCGGATTGTTCCAGTACCCTGACATGACGGTTTCGCCGCGCACGACCACCTCGCCGATTTCGCCGAAGCAGAGTTCCCGGTCCGCACCGTCCACGGTTCGGACTTCGACTGAGCTCTGCGCGACGCCGACCGACGCGATGCGTTCCCGCCAGCGGGGATGCGCGCGATCGGCGATCATGCGCGTACTGAGCGCCGTGATCGTCATCGGCGATTCGCCCTGGCCGTACAACTGCGCGAACCTAGGCCCCAGCCGCGCGATGCCGGCGAGCAGGTCCTCGACGTACATCGGGCCGCCGCCGTACAGGATGGCCTTCAGGTTGCGTGTGTCCTCGTCGCGCGGATGGTCGAGCAGGCGCTTGACCATGGTCGGCGCCGCGAAGAACACGACGCCGGGCCAGCGGGTGATCAGCGAGTAGATCTCGGCGACGTCGAAGCCGCCGCTCTCGGGCACGACGTGGCAGCTCGCCTGCATCACGTGCGCCAGTCCGTAAAGCCCGGAGCCATGACTCATCGGCGCCGCGTGCAGGATCGCGGACCAGGGCGCCTCGCGGTCCACGTCGGCGGAATAGCACAGGCACATCGCCAGCAGATTGCGGTGGCTCAGCAGGGCGCCTTTCGGTCGGCCGGTCGTGCCGCTCGTGTAGACCAGCCAGGCGGCGTCGTCGGGGGCGCATTCCGCGAGTGGTGACGGCTCGCCGGCGAGCATCCGGCGGTACTCCTCGCCCCCGACCTCGATGAAGAGCCGCGGCGCGGCGGCCGGCAGCGACGCGATGCGCCCGCCGAGCGATGCCGAGGCGAAGCAGAGCCGCGCCGCGCAGTCGTCGAGAACGTATGCGAACTCGGCCGGGTGCAGCTTCGCGTTGATCGGTACCGCGACGAGCCCTGCGTGCCAGCAGGCGTACAGGATCTCGAGGTACTCGGGGCAATTGCCGAGCGCGAGCGCCACGCGCTCGCCGGGCCGCAGCTCGAATCGCCGGCGCAGGGCGGTGGCGAGCCGGCCCGCCCGGTCGGCCAGCTCGCCGTATGACAGCAGCACCGAGGCGCCCCGGGCGATCGCCGGTTTCCCGGAGAATGCGCGCCCGGCGCGCACGAGGTGGGCGGCGAGATTCATTTGACGCATGGTAGGCGATCCGTCAGCATGTCGCCACGCGATTCAGTGTTTCGGCTGACGAAACAGGCAGGTTCCGATGAGCGCGAGCCCGACGATCCAGCGCTGCCGATGGGAAGATCTGCCTCAGGAGGACGTGCGTCCGGGCGTGCGGCGCGCCGGCTTCCGGGGCGACGACGTGCTGCTGGTCATGAACTGGCTGCAGCCGGGGATGCAGACCCGTCCGCACCGCCACCCGTTCGAGCAGATCACCTACGTGGTCCAGGGACGGATGCGGCTCGTCGTCGGCGACGAGGTGATCGATGCCGAGGCCGGCAGCGTGATCCGGGTTCCGCCGGACGTCGTGCACTACGGCGAGCCGGTTGGCTCAGAGCCGGTGCTGAACCTCGACGTATTCGCTCCGTTTCGCGACGATTATCGTCACCTCGTTGCTCACCAGGACCGGTGAGAACGCGCGCCATTCACTCGGTGATCGCGACGCTCGACATCATCGAGCGCATGGCAGAGGCGCGCAGGCCGGTGGGGCTCAGCGAGCTCGCCGTCGCGACGGGCATGCCGAAGCCGCGCGTCTATCGCCATTTGCAGACGCTGCTGAGTCGCGGCTACGTCGCCCAGCAGGCCCGCAGCGACAAGTACGGACTTACCCAGCGATTGTCCCACCTCGGCCGCGCGATCGCCGAACAGACCGAGTTTCCCTTCGAGGCGCGTAAAGTCATGCCCGTCCTGCGCGAGCGCGCGGGCCAGAGCGTCGCGATCGGCCAGATCGAGGATGACGGCGTGCGCGTCGTGGACATCCTGCCGCATCGCTCGGCTGTCGAGATCACGACGCGCCCCGGTACGCTGTTCGACTTCCATTGCACCGCGCAGGGCAAGGTCGCGCTCGCCTTCGGCCCGCCCGAGCTGTGGCGGAGAGTTCAACGCACATCGCTTCGCCGGTGGACTGGCGCGACGGTCACCGACCGCGAGAGACTGAAGGCGGAGATCGCACGCGTGCGCCGGCAGGGCTGGGCGGTCGCGCCGGGCGAGATCCTGAGTGGCGTGAACGCACTCGCAGCACCGGTCTTCGACGCGAGTGGCGCGCTCGCGGGCACGATCGGCATCCTGGGCTCGATCCAACACCTGGCACCCCGGCCGGCGCCGCGGCTGCGCGCGGCAGTGGTGGAGGCCGCGGCGGATCTGTCGCGCCGGCTCGGATTCCGGCCGGCGTCGTCATGAGCCGCCTGGCGCTCGCGATCGATATCGGCGGCACGTTCACGGATGCCGTGTTGTCCAGCGACGACGGGAAGATCTGGACCGACAAGACGCTGACGACTCCCGGAAATCTGCTCGAGGGCTTTTTCGGGGCCGCCGGGCTCGTGCTCGCGCGCGCCGGCGCTGGCTTCAGCGACGTCGACGACGTCCTCGCGCACGCCACGACCGTGGTGACGAACGCGATCATCGAGCGCAAGGGCCTGTCCACCGCGCTGATCGTGACCGCGGGATTTCGCGACGTCCTCTACATCCGCGACGAGCACCGCTACGACATGTTCGATCCTCAGCTCGAATTCCCGGAGCCGCTCATCCCGCGCGATCTGACCTTTGGCATCCGCGAGCGGACCTACGCCGACGGCACCGTCGGCGAGGATGTGGACCCCGCGGAGCTGCGCGAGATCGCCGGCCGGCTGGAAGCCCGCGGCGTGGTCTCGGTCGCAGTCTGTCTGTTGAACAGCTACCGCAATCCCGGCCATGAGCGCGACGTTCGGCAGCACCTGCTCAGAGCCGCGCCGGGTCTCAGCATCACGCTTTCCTCGGACGTCGCACCGCAGATGCGCGAGTACCTGCGCACCAGCACCTCGGCCGTGAACGCCTACGCCGTGCCTGTCTGCGGTCCGTACCTGAACGGCCTCGTTGCGCAGCTCGGGCGCCAGGGATGCGGGCTCGAACCGCTGATCATGCTCTCCAATGGCGGCGTGGTCGGGGCGCGCGTGGCCGGCGCCTACCCGGTGCGCATGATCGAATCGGGCCCCGCCGCGGGCGCACTGGCCGCCAGCTGGATCGCGAAACGGCACGGCTTCGAGAGCCTGATGTCCTTCGACATGGGCGGTACCACCGCCAAGGCCTGCCTGATCCAGCGAGGCGAGCCGCTGGTCACCGGCGAATTCGAAGTGGATCGCCGCTATCGCTTCAAACCGGGCAGCGGGATGCCGATTACGGTGCCGTCGATCGACATGATGGAGATCGGCGCGGGCGGCGGCTCGATCGCGCGTGTGGACGGTCTCGGCCTTCTGAAAGTCGGGCCGCAGAGCGCCGGCGCGGATCCGGGCCCCGCCTGTTACGGCCGCGGCGGCACCGAACCCTGCGTGACCGACGCCGACCTGGTGCTGGGAATCCTCGACGCTGATCGTTTTCTCGGCGGCGACATGCGTCTCGAGCGCGGGCGGGCGGAGCAGGCGATCGAAGGGCTGGCGCGGCGGCTCGGCGTCGCGCCGCAGGAAGCGGCATACGGGGTCTTCAGCGTGGTGGGCGAGTCGATGGCCGCCGCCGCGCGCGCACATGCGACCGACCGCGGCGTGGACTATCGCGGGTTGCCGCTGCTCGCGTTCGGCGGCGCCGGTCCGATTCACGCCTGTTACGTCGCCGGGCGGCTCGACAGCTCGCGGGTGATCTACCCGCCGCGGGCGAGCGTGTTCAGCGCCGTCGGAACGCTGGTCA
>JBQTKF010000048.1:0-15591 GCA_052386355.1 Gammaproteobacteria bacterium | reverse complement strand
ACGACGTCGAATTCGCGGCTCATGCGTCCGCCAGGATGCGTTCTGCGGCCAGCTTCCCGGCCGCGCCCATGACGCCGCCGCCCGGGTGCGTGGAGGCGCCGCACTGGTAGTAGCCGGAAATCGGCGTGCGATAGCCCGCCCAGCGCACCGCCGGGCGCAGGAAGAAGAGCTGCTGCAGTGCCAGCTCGCCCTGGAAGATGTTGCCCTCGGAGAGCCCGATCTTCTCCTCGATGTCCGCGGGTGTCAGTACCTGGCGGTGCAGGATGGCGCGTCTCAGGTTCGGCGCGTATTCGGCGAGCGTGTCGACGACCGCATCGCCGAAGGCCTCGCGCCTGGCGGCGGTCCAGCCGCCATTGACGTGGTAGGGGCAGTACTGCACGAAAATGCTCGCAACGTGCTGCCCGGGCGGCGCCATGCCCGGGTCGATCATCGAAGGGAACACGATGTCCATGTACGGGCGGCGCGAGAACTCGCCGTACTTGGCGTCGTCATAGGCGCGCTCCAGGTAGTCGACGCTCGGGCTGATCGAGAACGCGCCCGTGTGGTGCACGCCGACGCCGGGCATGCAGCTGAAATCCGGGAGCTCGGACAGCGCGAGGTTGACCTTGCCAGAGGAACCGCGGAACCGGAAGCGGCGCACCTGTTCGAGGAGTTCTTCCGGCAATTCGCGGCTCTCGACCAGGTCGAGATAAGTGCGGCGCGCGTCGAGGCCGGATACCACGACCGGCGCCAGGATCTCCTCGCCGCTGTCGAGCACGACGCCCCGCGCCCGACCGCCCCGGATCAGCACCTGCTTCACCGCGGCCTCGGTACGGAGCACGGCGCCGCGCGCACGCGCGGCGGCGGCGATTGCGTTGCTGATGGTGCCGTTGCCGCCCTTGCAGAACCCCCAGGCGCGGTAGGCGCCGTCGATCTCGCCCATGTAATGGTGCAGCAGCACGTAGGCCGAGCCCGGCGAGCGCGGTCCCATGAAAGTCCCGATGATCCCGCTCGCCGACTTGGTGGCCTTGAGCGGCCCGGACTCGAACCATTCGTCCAGGTAGTCGGACGAACTCATCGTCATCAGCTTCCAGAGCGCGTGGAAATTCTCCGCGCCCAGTGACTTCAGGTGCCCGCCGAGCTTCAGCAGGCCCCGGAGCTCGGAGGGCGCGAGCGAGGTCGGGTCGGGCGGGATCATGCCCAGGATGGGCTTCACCGCGCGCGCCATCAGCGTCATCAGGCGCCCGAACTCGACGATGGCCTCGGCGTCCAGCGGCGAATGGCGGCAGAGCTCGCGGCGCGTCAGGTCGGGGTCGCCCCACAGCGCGAGGTAGTCGCCGTCCGGCAGCGGCGTGACCGTGCTCTCGAGCGGCAGGATCTGCATGCCGTGCTTCGGCAGCTCCAGGTCGCGGATGATCTCGGGCCGCAGCAGGCTCACGACGTAGGAGAACACCGAGAATGTGAATCCCGGGAATACCTGCTCGCTGACCGCGGCGCCGCCGAGCAGGTGCCGCCGCTCGAGCACGATCACTTTCCTGCCCGCGCGCGCCAGGTAGGCGGCGTTCACGAGGCCGTTGTGGCCGCCGCCGATCACGATCGCGTCGTAGCGGTTGCTGCTCATGCCTTCTTGCGCGGCGGGTCGAAGAACGGAAGCTTTCGCACCCAGGCATTCACGCGCAACCGCCGGTGTTCCACCGTCATCTCCATCTCGAGCGGGGTGTCCGGCGCGAAATGCGGCGCCGAGACGTGCGCGAGCGCGAGGTACTTCTTCAGGAGTGGCGACCACACGCCGCTCGACGCGTAGCCGACCTGGCGGTTCTCTCGATACAGCGGCACACTCGCGCGCCAGGCGATCATCGGCAGCGCCGGCGTCAGGTTCACCCCGGCCCACAGCCGCTCGAAGGAATTCCAGTCCACCTCGATGCCGACGAAGCGCCAGGCGGGACCACGCGCCTTCTCCGCCAGGAGCGCGCGGCGTCCGTTGAACGGCGCCTTGTCGAGCGTGACCGACCAGTCGAGGGACAGCTCGAAGGGTGTCGACAACTGCGCCTCGATCATCGCGCGGTGCGCCGAGTGGTAGTCCACGTCGAGCATCACGAGCCCCGCCTCGATGCGCGCGACGTCGAGCGCCCAGATACCGGCTGGCATCAGACCGTAATCGGCTCCCGCAGCCGTGAGCGCGTCCCAGACCGCGAGCGCGCCCTCCGCCGGGATCCAGAGTTCGTAGCCGAGGTCGCCGGTATAGCCGGTGCGCGAGATCTGGATCTCCACGCCGGCGATGCGGTTGTCCATCATGCGGAAGTACTTGAGCCCGTCGACCGCGTCACGCGCCACGGCATTCAGCACCGCGCGCGACAGCGGACCCTGCAATGCGAGCGCGCCGAGCTGCTCGGACACCTCCTCGAGCTGCACGTCCATGCCGTAGGTGTTCCGGCGCAGCCAGCGCAGATTCGGCTCGGCCGAAGTCATGCGCCAGCACTGCTCGCCGAGGCGCGTGAGAGTGCCGTCGTCGATGACCTTGCCGCGCGCGTCGCACCAGCTCATGTAGATGACCTGGCCCTGCTGCGTCTTCGGCACGTTGCGGGTCACGATGCGGTCCAGCAGCCGGGTGGCGTCCGGCCCGGAGATTCGATACTTGTGCAGCGGCGTGACGTCGAACAGCGCCGCCGCGTTCCTGACCGCGGCGTACTCGCGGTCGTGCGTGAACTCGTAGCAGCTCGCCGCCGCGTAGCCCGCCCAGCGGCGCCAATTCTGACCCTGCATCAGGACCGCGGTGCGGGGAAAGAACGGCGAGTTCCTGAGGCTGTGCGGGACGCGCATCGGACCAGAACTTCAGTCGGCCACCGGCCAAGTCCGGCGGTCGCGGCTCCATCCCGCTGCGGGAGCCTCCGGCCGCCGGCATTCCGGAATCAGCGCGCGCATGCGGCGGCTGAAGCTGCGCAGGCAGACCTCGCCTTCACCGAGAGGGCCGGTCGTGTAGCTCATCGAGGCCATGCCCGCCTGGACCCGCTCGATCAGCGCCTTGTCCTCGACGTTCACCCGCCGGTTGATGCGCCAGTTCAGGTAGCGTGCCGCTCGCATCCCGCGCCGGTCGTCCGGGTGCACATAGGCGATTTCGCGGATCAGCGTCTCGGTCGGCGACACCGGCAGGAATTGCATGAAATCCACCTGGTCCGGGTAGATGTCGAAGGCGACGTTGGGCCACAGCTTGTAGTAGGTCCACATCGGCGGCTGGCCGGCGGGCCCCGGCGCCAGTTGCCCGATCAGTTGCCCGTACAGTCGCTCGGACCAGCGGCTGGACAGCTCGCCGAGCGTGCCCCACATCTTGTCGATCCACTCTTCCGCTTCGATGCCGTAGCTGCGGCCGAACAGGCGCGTGAGGCCGGCATGGGCGACCTGGATATGCAGGCCGTCGGAATAGTTGTCCGCGACGTTTTTCCAGTTGACGGCGCGCGGGCGCAGCGTCACGCGCCCCTGCGGGACGAGCTCGTGCATCCGGAATGCGCCGATCTCCCCGGCATACGGCCGGGTCATCTCGGCAAGTGACGGCAGGCCCGGTGCGAGACGCACGAACACGAAGCCCTGCCAGATCTCGAGCTCCAGCGGCGCAAGGCCGTGCTTTGCGAGATCGAGACCGGGGTAACTGGCGCGTTGCGGCACGCCGACCAGGCGGCCGTCGGTCGCGTAGGTCCAGGCGTGATAGGGACAGACGATGCGCCGGCCGCAGTTGCCGCGCGTGCCGTCCACGAGGCGTGAGGCGCGGTGGCGGCAGACGTTGTGGAACGCGCGGACCTGGCCGTCGTCGCCGCGCACGGCCAGCACCGACTCGCCGAGAAAGTCGAGCGTATGCCAGTCGCCCGCCTGCGGGATGTCGTTGACGTGGCAGACGACCTGCCAGGACTTGCGGAAGACCGCCTGTTGCTCGAGCGCGAAGAACTCCGGGTCGCGGTAGATCCAGGCCGGCAGGCTCCGGCTCTCCTCGTCCGCCGGTGCCGAAGTCGCGGACCGGCCGGGATGCGGGTGCGTATTCATTATTGAACGATCGTACAGTAACGCGCGGGCCCGGGCAAAATCGCGCGCAGGCCGCTGCCGGGGCCGATCGGCAGCGTTCAGCCCCCGCGCCGGGGATTCCGGCCATTCCCCGGCGCACGTACCTCAAAGCAATGATGAATCCTTGCGTCGCGCGCGAAGTCGCGCGGGATCGTCTCGCGCGTCACGTCGGTCACCGCAAGGTCCGCGAGCGCCGCCGCGTCCAGCCTGAACTTCCGGAAGCTGGTCGAGAACAGCAGCAGCCCTCCCGGCGCCAGCCGTGACGCGGCCTGGCGGACAATTGCCGCGTGGTCGCGCTGAACGTCGAACTCGCGTTCCATGCGCTTCGAGTTCGAGAAGGTGGGCGGGTCCAGGAATACGAGGTCCCAGCGCACGCCGTCGTCTTCGGCGAGCCAGGCGAGACAGTCCTCCTGCAGCAGGCGATGCGCGTCGCCGCGAAAGCCATTGACCTCCAGGTTGCGCTGCGCCCACGTGAGGTAGGTGCGCGACAGGTCGACGCTGGTGGTCGATACGGCGCCGCCCGCCGCCGCGCAGACCGTGGCCGTGCCCGTGTAGCAGAACAGGTTGAGAAAGCGCTTGCCGGCGCCTTCCTGGCGGATGCGCGCGCGGGTCGGGCGGTGGTCCAGGAACAGGCCCGTGTCGAGGTAGTCCGTGAAGTTGACCAGGAACTTCAGTCCGGCCTCCTCGACCAGGACGCGCTCGCCTTCGTCCGCGAGCGCTTCGTATTGCGCCGCGCCCTTCTGCGGCCGGCGCGTCCGCCAGTGCACCGCAGCCATCGGCACGCCGCTGACTTCCTCGAGCATCGCGAGCGCCTCCTCGCGCCGTGCGCGCGCCTTCGCGCGGTCCACGGTCGCAGGCGGCGCGTACTCCTGCACGCAGAGCCAGCGGCCGCCGCGACCTTCCGGGTCCGCCTGGTAGAGATCGATTGCGAACGCATATTCGGGCATGTCCGCGTCGTAGAGGCGATAGCAGGACACCTGGTCGCGGCGCGCCCAGGCCGAAAGCGCCTTCACATTCTTGCGCAGCCGGTTGGCGAACATCGCGGCGCCCGGCCTGGCGCGGGCGGCTTCGGCGTCGATCGGCGGCGGTCGGCCGGGCTCGCGGCGCCGGTCGAACTCGTCGGGATCCACGGTGAGTCGCAGGAGCCGGCACTCGATCGGCCCGTTCATCACGCGATGGCTGCGCCGCGCGCGGATGCCGAGCTCGCGTCCGAGTGGCGGGTTGCCGGTCAGCACCGCGGCCTCCCAGCCGAGGTAGCCGCCGCGAATCTTCGCGCCGAGTGTGGCGTACAGCTGCCGGAGTTCCTCCGTCTCGCCGATGCGCTCGCCATACGGCGGATTGACCGCGAACAGGCCGGCGGGAGCCCCGGCCGGCGGCAGCTGCGCGAGCTCGCAGCGGTGGAACGCCGCCAGCCCCGCGATGCCTGCGCGCGCCGCATTGGCTTCGGCGTCCCTCAGGACGATCGGATCGCGGTCGTAGCCGCGGATCCGTCCTGCCGTCAGCCGTTGCGCCGCCCGACTCGCCTTCGCTTCGGCGAGCAGACGCGCCCACAATGCCGCATCGTGCCGGCGCCAGCCCTCGAAGCCGAAGCGGGGCCGCAACGATCCGGGCGCGATGCCGGCCGCGATCAGCGCCGCCTCGATCGGCAGCGTGCCCGAACCGCACATCGGGTCGACGAAATGGCCGCCGGCCTCGGCGATCGCCGGCCAGCCGGCACGCAGCAGCAGGGCCGCAGCCAGGTTTTCCTTGAGCGGCGCCGCGCCCTGCCCGCCGCGGTAGCCGCGCCGGTGCAGGCTTTGGCCTGCCAGGTCGATGGCGACCGTGGCGCGCCCGCGCCAGGCGTGCACGTTGACGCGAAGCGCGGGTGCTTCGCGATCGACCGAAGGACGCTGTCCCTCCCGCTCGCGGAACTGGTCGACGATCGCGTCCTTCACGCGCAGCGCGCCGAACTGCGTGTTGCTGACGCCCGCCAGCTCGCCCGAGAAATCGACGGCGAAGGTGCCGTCCGCCGTCAGGTGGATGGACCAGTCCACGCCGCGCACCTGCCGGTAGAGTTCGTCGGCGTCCGAGGCCGGGATTTCGGCGATGCGCCAGAGCACGCGTAGCCCGACGCGGGACCACAGGCAGGCGCGGTAGGCCTGTTCGAGCGTCGCGGTGCCGGCGACGCCTCCGGCGATCTCGCGCGCGTCGGCGACGCCCTGCGCGGCGATCTCCGCGGCCGCAAGGTCTGCGGTGCCCGGCGCGGCGGTGACGAAGATCGTGGAATCGCTCATGGATCAGGCGCGCCGCCGCCGCTCGACGTCCGCGAACCCGCGAGCCTCACGAGTTCCGCGCCCGGCACCGGCCGGTCGAGGAATCCGGCCAGGATGCGGTAGATGTCGGGATCCCAGGCGCGGCCTTCGAGGCGCCAGTCGTCGAACACGAAGCAATCCTCGACGCCGCGCCAGTCCCGCTCGCGGATCGCGACCGGGCCGTCGAAGGGCCAGGCGCGGCGCCGGAGTCCGGCGAGCGCCATGCGCACGCGCAGCGCGTGGATCGGCGCGGGCTCGCGCCCCGTGCAGGCGCCGCGGCAGTGGCCGAGCTGGAAGGCGACGCAGGAACCCTCGCGGCCTTCGAGGCCGAGCACCTTCGCACAGAGCCCGTGCTCGCGCACCAGGCCCTCGAGCGCGCGCCGCGCGTCCGCTTCGCGACGGAACATGCCATAGCCGTCCCCCGGATCCTCGCCTGCGTCGAGCGCCACGATGCTGGCGCGTGCGCCCGTCGCATCGTTGCCGAGCCGCACGGTCCACCACTCGTCCGCGCCTCGCAGCCGGCGATTGAGCAGCGGCCGGCGCTCCTTGACCAGGCGCGCTTCCGTGATCAGGGCGCCGAATTCGCCGCAGGTCTCGATCCAGTCGATGCGCCGGGCCAGGCGCGACAGTTCTTGCTCGCGCCGCGCGTGCGGGTCCGTGAAGTGCGCGGGCACGCGCGTCGCCAGATTCTTCGCCTTGCCGACATACAGGAGTGCGTCACCGTCACCGTAGATCAGGTACACGCCCGAACCCTCAGGCAGCTCGTCGGCGATCGCGGGGTCGAGCTGCGGCGGCAACCGCGGCGTGGCGAGCAGCCGCCCGACCACGGCGGCGATTTCCGCGGCGGGCTTGCGCGCGCGCGCGAGGCGCAGGAAGTCCGCCAGCACGCGCGCATCGCCGAGAGCGCGGTGGCGCGCCTCGCAGGCGATGCCCCAGCGCGCCATGACGGCGTCCAGGTTGTGGCCGCGCTCCGCGGGCGTGAGCGCGCGCGACAGGCGGACGGTGCAGAGCACGGGCGCCCGGAAGCGCCGCCCGAGCCGGCGGAACTCGCTCCTCAGGAAGCCGTAGTCGAAGCGGGCGTTGTGCGCGACGAACAGCCGTCCGTCGAGGCGCGAGGCCAGCGCTTCCGCCACCGCGGCGAAGGGCGGCGCGTCCGCGACCATCGCCTCGCTGATGCCGGTGAACTGCTGGATCGCGTACGGGATGCGCACGCCGGGGTTGACGAGCGTCGACCATTCCTCGACCACCGCGCCGTCCTCGAGCAGCACGACGCCTGCCTCGATGACCCGGTCGCGCGCGGCGTGCCCGCCCGTGGTCTCGAGGTCCACGCAGGCGACGGCGCCCGCGAGCGGGTCGTCAGTCCGCGGCACCGTCCAGCTTCAGCAGCCCGGCGTAGAGGTCTGGGCGCCGGTCGCGGAACACGCCCCAGGCGTGGCGGTAACGGCGGATCTCGTCGAGATCGAAGGCGGCGGTCAGCACCTGCTCGCTCGCATCGCCGGCCTGGGCGACGACCTCGCCGGTGTGATCGGCAATGAACGAGTGGCCGTAGAACGTGATCTCGAGTTTCTCGCCGCGCTCGCGGCCGATGCGGTTGGAGGCCACCAGCGGCATGACATTGGCCGCGGCGTGGCCCTGCATGGTGCGCTGCCAGTGCCAGCGCGAGTCGAGCGAGGCATCCTGCGGCTCGGAGCCGATCGCGGTCGGGTAGAACAGGATCTCGGCGCCGAGCAGCGCCATCGCGCGCGCGGCCTCCGGGAACCACTGGTCCCAGCACACCGCGACGCCCAGCGTCCCGAAGCGCGTCTTCCACACCCGGAACCCGGTGTCGCCGGGCGAGAAGTAGAACTTCTCGTGGTAGCCCGGGCTTTCGGGGATGTGCGACTTGCGGTAGATGCCGAGCGTGGCACCGTCCGCATCCACCATGACGAGCGTGTTGAAATAGGCGTTCTGTGCGCGCTCGAATACGGAGAGCGGCAGCACCACGCCGAGCTCGACGGCGACTTTCGAGAGCCGGCGCACGGCGGGGTTGTCGCCGATGGCGGTCGCCAGCTCGAAGTGTTTCGCGAGGTGGTCCTTGCAGAAGTACGGCGACTCGAACAGCTCCTGGATCAGCACCACATTCGCGCCGCGACCGGCGGCCTCGCGCACCAGGCGCTCGGCATTGGCGATGTTCGCCTCGCGATCGGTGCCGCAGGCCATCTGCGTCGCCGCGACGGTGACCTTCATGACAGGTCGATCCAGGTGGTCTTGAGCTCGGTGTACTTGTCCATCGCGTGCAGCGACTTGTCGCGGCCGTTGCCGGACTGCTTGAAGCCGCCGAAGGGTACCGTAATATCGTCCGCGTCATAGCAGTTCACGTACACGGTGCCGGCCCGCAGCGCCTTCGCGACGCGGTGCGCGGTCGTGATGTCGCGGCTCCAGACCGCGGCGGTCAGGCCGTAGCTGACGTCGTTCGCGATCCGGATCGCCTCCTCGACGTCCCGGAAGGTGATGGCCGACAGCACCGGCCCGAAGATCTCTTCGCGCGCGATCTTCATCTGCATCGTGACCTTGCCGAACACGGTCGGTTCGACAAAGTAGCCGCCGGTCTCGGCGCGCACGCGGTTGCCGCCGAGCCGGACTTCCGCGCCCTGCTTCCTGCCGGACTCGATGTAGTTCATCACCGTGTTGAGCTGCACCTGGTCGACGATCGCGCCTAGCCGGGTACGGGGATCGAGCGGGTCGCCCGGGGCCAGTTCGCGCCCGATCGCGACCACCTTCTCGATCAGCGCGTCCGCCACCGTCTCGTGCACCACGAGGCGCGAGGCCGCGGAACACATCTCGCCCTGGTTGAAGAAGATCCCGAAGGCGGCGGCCGTCGCGGCGCGTTCGAGGTCGGCGACGTCCGCCATCACGACGTTCGGCGCCTTGCCGCCGCACTCGAGCCAGACCCGCTTCATGTTCGAGCGGCCGGAGTACTCGAGCATCATCTTGCCGACGCGCGTCGAGCCCGTGAATGCGACGCAGTCCACGTCCATGTGCATCGCGAGCGCCTCGCCCGCGGTATAGCCGAAGCCTGGCACGACGTTTAGCACGCCTTCGGGCAGGCCGGCTTCCAGCGCGAGTTCGGCGATCCGGAGCGCCGAGAGCGGCGATTTCTCCGACGGCTTCAGCACCACGGAATTGCCGGTTGCGAGCGCCGGCCCCAGCTTCCAGGTCGCCATCAGCAACGGAAAGTTCCAGGGCACGATGGCGGCGACGACACCCATCGGCTCGCGGGTGACCAGGGCGAGCGCGTCGTGCGGCGTGGGCGCGACCTCGTCGTAGACCTTGTCGACGGCCTCCGCGAACCATGCGATCGAGTTGGCGGCCGCCGGCACGTCGACCTTGAGCGAGTCGGTGATCGGCTTGCCCATGTCGAGCGTCTCGGTGAGCGCGAGCTCCTCGCGGTGCTTGCGGATCAGCTCGGCGAAGCGCAGCAGCACCTTCTTGCGGGCGGACGGCGCGAGTCGCGACCAGCGGCCGTCCTCGAACGCGGTGCGCGCGCCCGCGACCGCATCTTCCACGTCGGCGGAATCGCAGGAGGCGACCGCGGCGAGGGACTTGCCGGTCGCGGGATTGATGCAGTCGAAGGTCGCGCCGGACTTCGCCGGCACGTAGCGTCCGCCGATGAAGGCCTGGGTGCGCGGCGCGAAGGACGCCGCCCGCTCGCGCCAATCCACGGATTTCTGCTCGCGATTCACGGATCGTCGCTCCCGTTCAGAGGGTCGGCGGGCTCGAAGCGCTGATGATCTCACAGCGCTCGCGGCCGCGATTGCGGAACCGGTGCGGCACGGTGCTCGCAAAATAGTAGGCGTCCCCGGGCCCCAGCACCTGGGTCTGCCCGGCGATCGTCACTTCGATGTGCCCGGCGACCACGACGCCGCCCTCCTCGCCGGCGTGCGCCAGCATCTCGGAACCCGTGTCGGCGCCCGGTTCGTAGACTTCGTGCAGGATCGCCATGCGCCGCCCCGGCCGGTGCGCCGCGACCAGGCGCAGCGACACGCCGCCCTCGCCGAGCTCGACCAGTTCCGGCGCGGGATAGAACGCCTGCGTGGTGCCGGCGGGGTCCATCGTGAAGAACTCGGCGAGGCTCATCGGGATGCCGTCCAGCACTTTCCTGAGCGAGGCGACCGACGGGCTGACGCGGCCCTGTTCGATCAGCGAGATCATGCCGTTCGTCACGCCCGCGCGCTTGGCGAGTTCGCGTTGCGACAGGCCGTGCAGCAGCCGGACGGCTTTCAGGCGGGCGGCGACTTCGTGGGCCATGGGGGCCTCCGCGTGTCTAGGATATTAAACAGGGCTGGCGTAATATCGCGATTTCGTACTACAAGTGTCAATTATCCTCAGCAGGCCGTTCCCCGGAGCCCCGACCATGAGCGCCCAACCCGCCGACCGCGCCAGCCTCGAAGCGTTCTGGATGCCATTCACCGCGAACCGCCAGTTCAAGGCGGCGCCCCGGCTGCTGTCGCGCGCGGAGGGCATGTATTACTGGACGCCCGAGGGGCGCCAGGTGCTCGACGGGGCCGCCGGTCTCTGGTGCGTGAACGCGGGCCACGGACGGCGCGAGATCACCGAAGCCGTCGCGAAGCAGATCGCCGTGATGGACTACGCGCCGCCGTTCCAGATGGGCCACCCCATCGCCTTCGAGCTCGCGAACGAGATCGTCGCGATCGCACCCGAGGGCATCGATCACGTCTTCTTCACCAACTCCGGCTCGGAATCGGTGGATACCGCGCTCAAGATCGCCCTCGCCTTCCACCGCGTGCGCGGCGAGGCCGCGCGGACCCGCCTGATCGGCCGTGAGCGCGCCTACCACGGCGTCGGTTTCGGCGGCATCTCGGTCGGCGGCATGGTCAACAACCGCAAGTACTTCGGCGCGCTGCTGCCGGGGGTCGACCACATCCGCCACACGCACGACGCCTCGCGCAACGCATTCTCGCGCGGCCTGCCGAAGCACGGCGGCATCGAGTGCGCCGACGACCTCGAGCGCCTCGTCGCGCTGCACGATGCCTCGACCATCGCCGCCGTCATCGTCGAGCCAATCGCGGGCTCGACCGGCGTGCTGCTGCCGCCGGTGGACTACCTGCGCCGGCTGCGAGAGATCTGCACGAAGCATGGGATCCTCCTGATCTTCGACGAGGTCATCACCGGGTTCGGCCGCACCGGCTCCGCCTTTGCCGCGCAGGAATTCGGCGTGGTGCCCGACATGATCACCTGCGCCAAGGGCATTTCGAACGGCGCGGTGCCGATGGGCGCCGTGCTGGTGAAGCGCGGCATCTACGACACGTTCATGTCCGGGCCGGAGGGAGCGATCGAGCTGTTCCACGGCTACACCTTCTCGGCGCACCCGGTCGCGTGCGCCGCCGCGCTCGCGACGCAGCGCATCTATCGCGCGGGCCTGTTCGAGCAGGCGCGTGCGCTCGCGCCGTACTGGTCCGACGCCGTTCATTCGCTGAAGGGCCGGCGCCACGTCGTGGACCTTCGGGCATACGGGCTCGTCGCCGGCATCGAGCTCGAATCGCGTGCGAATGCGCCGGGTGCGCGCGGTTACGAGGCGCTGGTCGCGGCGTTCGAGGCGGGCCTCCTGATGCGGACCACCGGCGACACGATCGCGCTCTCGCCGCCGCTCATCGTCGAGCGCGCCCAGGTGGACCGGATCTTCGAGACCATCGCCGGTATCCTCGACCGGTTGCCGTGAAAAAAGCCGGGCCGCCTCGCGGCGGCCCGGCCAGTCCCATCAAGCCAGTCCTGGGAACCGCTCAGCCGGTCACTCGCCGCCCCACGGGAAGGTGGTGGAGACCGACAAGTGCACCCGCGGCTCGGGATTGAACTCATCCGGGAAGTCCCCGCTGACGTCCGTGCCCGTGAACTTGAGCTCGAGATCAAAATTGCCGAGCGTCTTCGCCACGCCGACGGAGAAGTCGAAGTAGGTCTCGCCGAAGAAAAGCTCGGTGCCGCTGCCGTAGTTGTAGCCCAGGTGCAGGTTGAGGCCGAAATCGGCCGGCAGCTCGAAGCCGTAGTTCATCTCCGTGTACAGGCCATCCTCGTCAGTGCCGCTCCAGTCGTTCGTATACCACTGCTTGATTTCGACCGGACCGAAGGTGACGCCCGCATAGATCTCCGGGTAATCGGGAATGCTGATGATTTCGTTCGCGAGGTCATTCGAGCTGTCCGGATACGTGTACCAGACGATGCCGGCGTCCCAGCCGATCCCGCCCTCGGTCTCGCCCGCCCAACCGAGGTACAGGTCGAGTTCGATGTCGCCGTCGATGCCGGGGCCGTAATCCAGGTTGCTCGCCCAGGCGCCGGCGTAGAAACCGCTGTCGTGCGCATAGTCGATGCTCGCCTGCAGCGCCGGATCCTTCGCGGAGAGCGACACGCCGCGGAAATCGTAGTCGGATACCGCCGTAACCGTTCCCGTCACCTCACCCGCATTGGCCACCGCGGCTGCACACAGGAAGGCCGCCGCGATCGCTGTTGGGTACCTCATGGATTCTCCTTCGTTGGGGCCGGGCTCCCGCCGAGCCGTGGCATCCGGGAATTGTACTGCAAAGCCGCGCCGCCCTGTCAGCCCGCCGGCTTCGGCTCGAAGATCGCATAGCGCTTGCGCGCGGGCTCGACGGTCTCCCAGGTGCCGCTGAAACCTGCGGGGATGACCCAGGCGTCGCCGGCGTTGAACTGCCAGCGCTTGCCGTCCGCGGAGGTGATCACGACGCGGCCTTCGAGCAGATGGCAGAACTCGTGCTCGGTGTACTCGATCTTCCACTTGCCGACGGTGCTCGCCCAGGTCCCGGCGAAGAACTGGCCGCTCGGGTCGGAAAAGTAGTTGCGCACCGAGGTCTTCGGCTGGCCCTCCAGCACGCGCTCCGCCGCGGGCGCCGATTCCTCGCTTTTGCGGTTGCGCCGGAAGTCCACGATCGCGGGTGTCGTCATCGTCCCCTCCGCGGCCCGCGCCGCCGCCCGGCCGTTCACCCATTGAATCGCATCGCGACCGCGATGTGAATGGCTGGCAGGCGCGGCGCGCGGGGCGTAGGATCGCCGCATGACCAATCGGCTGCCTCCGGTGGTCGGCGCCTGGTACTCGCACCGCGACAAGGGCGAGTTGTTCCAGGTGGTCGCGCTCGACGAGCAGTCCGGCACGATCGAGATCCAGGACTTCGACGGCGGCATCGACGAGCTGGATTTCGAGGAATGGCGCGGGCTCGCGGTGGACGCGGCCACGCAGCCGGAGGACTGGGGCGGGCCGCTCGACGATGTCGAACCCGACGAATTCGGCTATACCGACCTCGAGGCCGCCGATGCAGTAGTCCGCGCCGGCGACATCGCGACGACCTGGGAGCAGATCGTCGAGGACGACGACCTCGACGAGATGCCGCTCCACTAGCCGCGCTTCAGATCGGCGGCAGCACGACCGGACGCAGGCTGCCGCGCCGCGGCACTGGCGTCCGGAATCCCGCAGGCTTCAGCACCAGCACGTCGCAGTTCAGGCGGTCGATCACGCGCTCCGCCGTGTGGCCCAGGAACAGGCGCCGGAGGCCGCTGCGCGAAATCGCTCCCATCACCACGACCCCCGCGCCGATGCGCTCCGCGATCGCCGCGAGTTCGAGCGCGGCGCTGCCAGCGCACAGGTGCCGGCGCGCCTTCGGCAGCGCATAGGCCGCGAGCAGCGCGTCGAAGGCCGCCCGGATGCGGGCGAGCTGGCCCGCGGAAACGTCGGCCGGCAGCTGCACCGGCTCTACCAGCACGCCGGAAGTGAACGGCGTCGCCAGCGGGTAAGCATGGGCCGCGTGCAGCTGTCCGTCGAATGAGCGCGCGAGCCAGTCGCCCGCCGCCAGGATGGCGGCGTCGAGCCCGGCGGGCTTGGCGTGCGCATGCATCGGGTCGACGGCCGCCAGCACGCGCGCCCGGCCATAGGGGCGTGCGGTCTTGACGAAGAGCAGCGGGCAGGGGCACAGCCGGATGAGCTGCCAGTCGGTGTTCGAGAGCACGACGCGCGCGAGGCGCGTATGGCGGTGGCTCTCGGCGACGGCCAGGTCCGATTTCTCGCGCAGCACCTCGCGCACGATGCTCTCGTGCAGGGGGTAGTCCCAGCGGACGCGCACCCGGGTGCGGATGCCGTCGCGCTCGAGCGGTTCCGCGAGCCGCCCGAGCTGCTCCTTGCGCGCCCGGACTGCGGCTTCGATGTCGCGCTCGAGCGTGTCCGGCCCGAACAGCCCCTCGCCTGCGATCTGCGGGTTGTAGAGGCTGTGGAACAGCGTCACGGTGGCGCCGTTCTCCCGCGCGAGCGCCGCCGCCTTGGCGAGCGCGGCGGTGCCGCGGCTCCCGCAGTCGGCGACGGCGACGAGGATGCGTTTCAGTTCCATGGCCGGGGCGCGCGCCTTCCCGCCAATGCTGCGCCGGCCGATGCGTCCCGACACTAAGGGGTCGCCGCAGCGGCGGGTCCGGGCCCCGCCGCGCTCAGGCGCTGCTCAGCCCGCCTTGCGGGCGGCGATGTAGTCGTCGACCAGCTGCTCGAGCAGCGGCAGCGGCACCGCGCCGTTCTTCAGCACGGCGTCGTGGAAGTCGCGGATGTCGAAGCGCCCGCCGAGGGCCGCCCGGGCCCGCTCGCGCAGGTGGAGGATGCGGATCATGCCGATCTTGTACGACAGCGCCTGACCCGGGGTGTCGATGTAGCGCTCCACCTCCTTGGTCGCGTCCTCGGGCGTCATCGGGTTGTTGGCGAGCATGTATTCGATCATCTGCTCGCGGGTCCACTTCTTCGAATGGGCGCCGGTGTCGACGACGAGGCGCGCTGCGCGCAGCATTTCGTTCTGCAGCCGGCCGAAGTCCTGCAACGGGTCGGCGAAGCGGCCCTGTTCCTTCGCCAGTCGCTCGGCGTAAAGCCCCCAGCCCTCGATGTAGGCGCAGAAGAAAGCGAAGCGCTGGATCATCGGCACGCCGGCGAGTTCCTGCTGGATCGCGATCTGGAAGTGGTGCCCCGGCGCCCCCTCGTGGTAGGCGACCGTCTCCATCTCGTGCTTCTGCCGGGTCGTCATGTCGCGCAGGTTCACGTAGTAATAGCCCGGCCGGCTGCCGTCCGGCGCCGGCTGGTTGTAGAAGGCGATGGGCGCGGTGGCTTCGCGCCAGGCCTCGACGCGGCGCACCTCGAGCGGGGCCTTCGGCAAGATGCTGAAGTACCGGCCGACGTCCGCGTAGATCGCGTCGATGTAGGCTTTCGACTGGTCCAGGTAGGCCTGGCGGCCTTCGTTGG
>JBQTKF010000047.1:0-6744 GCA_052386355.1 Gammaproteobacteria bacterium | reverse complement strand
GCCGATCCCGGGCTCAGCCGCGAATGGCTCGCCGTCGCCTGTGCCGCCGCCGCGGTCATGGGCCACGTCTGGCCGCTGTACCACGAGTTCCGCGGCGGCAAGGGCGGTGCGACGCTCATCGGCGTGCTCGCGGCGCTGGCACCCGCGGTCGTGCCGGTCGCGATCGGCACCTGGCTCGCCGTCGCGGTGCTTTCGGGTTTTGCGGGACTTTCGACCATGCTCGCCTCGGTTTCGGTGCCGGTGGCCGTGGCATTGCTGCACCCCGGGATGCGGCCGCTCCTGGTCTTCGCGCTGGCGATGGCCGCCTTCATCGCCTGGGCGCATCGCAGCAACGTCGTGCGCATGCACGCGGGCAGCGAACCGCGGCTGAATCGCCTGTGGCTGTTCGCGCCGCGGGCGCCGCGCGCGTGACGCAGGGCCCGCAGCCGATCGAGCGGCTGGACGAGGCCGCGATCCGGCAGGCGCTTCCCCAGTGGCCGGCGGGCCGGCTGCGCCGGCTCGAGGTGCTCGAGGAGGTCGACTCGACCAGCAATCGCCTGCTCGCGGTCACCGACCTGCCGGCCGGGCGATTCGATGCCTGCCTGGCGGAATACCAGACCGCGGGCCGCGGTCGTCGCGGCCGGCGCTGGCTCGCGCCTTTCGGCTCGGGCCTCTGCTTGTCGGTCAACTGGAACTACCGCGAATCGCCGGCGACGCTCGGTGCCCTGTCGCTCGCCGCGGGCGTCGCGCTGCTGCGCGCCCTCTCGCGAGTCTCCTGTCCGGGCCTCTCCCTCAAGTGGCCGAACGACATCCTGCACGGGTCCGCGAAGCTCGGTGGCGTGCTGATCGACCTGCGCGGTGAGCCGCCAGGACCCGCCTACGTCGTGACCGGCGTCGGCATCAACGTGCGATTGCCCGAGACCGTGCGGGCGGCACTTTCCGCCCACGGCCTGCGGGCGACGGATCTCGCAGCGGTCTGCGGCCCGCCCTCGCGCAATGCGCTGGCGGCCGCGCTGATCGCCGAGCTCGCACAGATGTTCGAGGAATTCGGCGCGCGCGGCCTGGCGGCGTTCGTCGACGAGTGGCGCGCGGCGGATGCTTTCGCGAACCGCCGGGTGCGGGTGCAGTCGGGCGAGCAGGTGCTCGAAGGTTGCGCGCGCGGCGTGGACGACGACGGGGCCCTGTTGCTGGAAACGGCCGGAGGCCAACGGCGCGTCCTGTCCGGCGAAGTTTCGGTCAGAACGGCTTAGAATCGCGGCGATGCGGATCCTGGTCGCCGTGCTGGTGCTCGCGAATGTCGCCTGGTTCGCCTGGTCGCACTGGATCGAGCCGCCGGAGCCCGCACGGGCGGCGTCCTCGAGGCCCGACGGCCAGTCGCTGGTGCTGGCGCGCGAAGCCCCGCCTCAGCCTGCTGCGCCGGTGCCGACCGCGCGCACGACGGATCACTGCCTGAGCCTCGGTCCGTTCACCGACCTCACGGATGCCGCGCGCGCCTCGACGCTGCTGCGCGAGAACGAGCTCGATCCGCGTCAGCGCACCGGGGAAGGCGTGGTGTGGAAGGGATTCTGGGTCGCGCTCGACGGGTTGCCGGACCGCGCCGCGGCGAGCGGCGTGATCGAGCGGCTGCGCCGCTTCGGCATCGGAGACGCCTACGCGATGCCCGGCGACGGGGGCCGCACCACGGTTTCGCTGGGCCTCTTCAGCGAACGCCAGCGCGCGCTGCGGCGACTCGACGACGTCAAAGCGCTCGGCCTCGAGCCGCGCATCACCGAGCGCGAGCGCCGCGGCACGGTGTACTGGATCGACGTGGACGTGGAACCGCCGGCACAGCTACCGGACGCCGCGCGCCTGCACGGCGAAGGCGGCCGTATCCTGCGCCTCGAGATCAGGCCCTGCGGCAGCTAGTCGTCCGCGGGTAGAATGCCGGCCACGCCGGCGTAGCTCAGCTGGTAGAGCAGTGGTTTTGTAAACCTCAGGTCGGGGGTTCGACTCCCTCCGCCGGCACCAGCCCCGGGAAAGCACCGGAATTCGACGCTGACCGGCCCGGTTGGCGGGCCCCGTGGGGGCAGGACTATACTGCGGGCGGCCGGGGAAAAGAACCACAGCGCAGGCCGGAACCAGGGGGGAATCATGGGCGACAAGCAGAGCGTCGGCGGCATCACGTACCAGACCGTCGACAAGTCGTATTTCGAGAAGCGCGGCCTGCGCCGCTACGCGCGCGTCTGGTCGCTGTGGGCGCTCGGCGTCGGCGCCGTGATCTCCGGCCACTATTCGGGCTGGAACTTCGGCCTCGCGCACGGCTTCGGCGGCATGCTGATTGCGCTGTTCATCATCGCGGCGATGTACTGGGGCCTGATCTTCAGCCTGGCCGAGATGTCCCCGGCGCTGCCGCACACGGGCGCGGCCTATTCCTTCGCGCGCAGCGCGATGGGCCCCTGGGGCGGCATGGTGACCGGACTCGCCGAGAGCATCGAGTACATCCTGACGCCGGCGGTGATCGTGTTCTTCATCGGGTCGTACATGACCGCGATCTTCGAGACGCCGGATGCGGCCCAACCGCTGTGGTGGGCGGGCTCCTACGCCGTGTTCCTGTTCCTGAACCTGCGCGGCGTCGAGCTCTCGTTCAAGGTGTCGGTGATCGTCACGCTCGGCGCGCTCGCGATCCTCGCGATCTACTGGGTCAGTTCGATTCCCTACTTCGACCTTGACCGCTGGGCGCTGAACATCGGCGTGGGGGAGGACGGCAGCGCCGTCGAGTTGCCGGAAGGCGGCGGTGGCTGGCTGCCATTCGGCATCGGGGGCGCACTCGCCTCGCTGCCATTCGCGGTGTGGCTGTTCCTCGCGATCGAGCAGTTGCCGCTCGCGGCCGAGGAATCGGACGATCCGAAGCGCGACATGCCGAAGGGACTGATCTACGGCATGACGACGTTGATGGTTTCCGCGCTCCTGATCACCTTCCTGAATGCGGGTATCGGCTCGGCCGACGCCGACAAGATGCATGGCTCGTTCTCGCTCGCGAGCTCAGCCGAGCCGCTGCTGGACGGATTCCGCGTGATCTTCGGCACGGGCACCGCGAAGCTCCTGGCGTTCCTCGCCGTGATCGGCCTGATCGCGAGCTTCCACACCATCATCTATGCCTACGGCCGGCAGATCTATTCGCTGTCGCGCGCGGGCTACTACCTGCCGTTCATGTCGCTGACCGACGGCAAGCACAAGGTGCCGCACCAGGCGCTCTACACCGGCACCGTGATGGGATTCGCGACCATGCTGATCGTGTGGTACGTGGCAGGGGAGGAGAACCGCGGCGCGGTCATCGGCGGGACGCTCCTCAACATGGCGGTGTTCGGCGCGATGATTTCCTACGCGATGCAGGGCCTGTCGTTCATCCTGCTGCGCAGGAACATGCCGAACATCGAGCGGCCGTACAAGAGCCCGCTCGGCAACCTTGGCGCGTTCGTGACGGTCGTGGTGGCGCTCCTGACGCTGTACTACCAGTTGCAGGATCCGGTGTACCGCGTCGGCGTCTACGCAACTGCGATCTTTTACGCGCTCGGGCTGCTGTACTTCGCCGTGATCGGCCGCCACCGCCTCGTGCTCTCGCCCGAGGAGGAGTTCGCGATGTCCGGCGGCAAGCGGGCGCACTGATGGCGGGCAGCGGATGGACCCGCGCAAGGTAGCGACCGCCGAGAACGCGCGCGCGATCGTCGCCGAACGTGGGCTCACCCACGTCAAGGTCGGCGCTTTCGACCTCGACGGCGTGCTGCGCGGGAAGTACATGTCGCGCGCCAAGTTCGAGTCGGCGCTGGAGTCCGGCTTCGGCTTCTGCGACGTCGTGCTCGGCTGGGACAGCAAGGACCAGCTCTACGACAACGTGGCGTTCACCGGCTGGCACACCGGCTATCCGGACGCCAACGTGCGCGTGCTGCCCGGGTCGTGCCGGCCGCTGCCCTGGGAACAGCCGATGCTGTTCTTCCTCGGCGAGTTCACCGGCAAGGCGGAGGCGATCTGCCCCCGCGGCCTGTTGCGGCGCGTGCTCGATCGCGGCGAGGCGAAACTGGGACTCGTGCCGTACGCAGGCTTCGAGTACGAGTTCTTCGTGTTCGCGGAGACGCCGGACTCCGTGCGCGCGAAGAACTACCGAGACCTCCGGCCGATCGCGCCGGACTCCTTCGGCTACTCGGTGATCCGCAACAGCGTCTGGAGCGAGTTCTACCGGGACCTGCTCCAGACCAGCGAGGCGATGGACTTCGCGATCGAGGGACTGCACGAGGAAACCGGGCCCGGCGTGATCGAGGCCGCGATCGGCGTGGACAAGGGCCTCGCTGCCGCCGACAAGGCGGCGTTGTTCAAGACCTTTGCCAAGGTGGTGGCCGAGCGGCGCGGCCTGATGGCGACCTTCATGGCCAAATGGTCGAATGCCTGGCCGGGCCAGAGCGGCCACATCCACTTGTCGCTGAAGGATGCACGGGGCAAGTCCGTGTTCCACGATCCGAAGAAACCGCATTCGATGAGTGATGCGCAGCGCTGGTTCGTCGGCGGCCAGCAGAAGCTGATGCCGGAACTGCTCGCGATGGTGTCGCCAACCATCAATTCGTATTCGCGGCTGGTGCCGGGCTTCTGGGCGCCGACCGACTCGACCTGGGGCGTGGACAACCGGACGACCTCGATCCGGGTGATCCAGGGCTCGCCGAAGTCCCAGCGCGTTGAGTATCGCATCGCGGCCGCCGACGCGAACCCCTACGTGATCCTGTCCGCGGCGCTCGCCTCGGGATACTGGGGCATCGAGAACAAGGTCGAACCCGACCAGATGGTCGAGGGCAATGCCTACGACAGGAAATTCCCGTCGCGCCTGCAGCTGCCGCGCACGCTGTGGGAGGCCGCGCAGCGCCTCCGGGCCTCGAAGATGGCCCGCGACTGGTTCGGCGACGCATTCGTCGAGCATTTCGCGGCCACGCGCGAGTGGGAAGAACGCGAGTTCCGCAAGCACATCACGGACTGGGAACTCGTCCGCTACTTCGAGATCATTTGACCACTCAGAAGACGATCAGCCCGGTCGACGGATCGGTGTATTGCGAGCGCCCGCTCGCGACCGACGCCGGACTCGACGCGGCGCTCACGCGGGCGAGGCTGGCGCAGGCAGCCTGGCGGCTGACGCCCGTCGCCGAACGGGCGCGCATCGGCCGCGCCTTCTGCGACCGGTTCGAGGCGGCAACCGGCGCGATCGCATCCGAACTGACCTGGCAGATGGGCCGGCCGATCCGCTACGCGCCGAACGAAGTGCGCGGCACGCTGGAGCGCGCGCGCCACATGATCGCCATCGCACCCGAGGCGCTCGCCGACGTGGATGCCGGGCCGAAGGAGGGCTTCCGCCGCTTCGTGCGCCGCGAGCCGCTCGGCGTCGTGCTCGCGGTCGCCGCCTGGAACTACCCGTACCTGATCGCCGTCAACAGCGTGATCCCGGCGCTGATGGCCGGCAATGCCGTGCTGCTGAAACACTCCGCGCAGACGCCGCTCTGCGCGGAGCGATTCGAGTCCTGCCTGCGCGAGGCGGGGCTGCCCGAGGGCCTGTTCCACGCGCTGCATCTCGCGCACGACCAGACACTGCGCCTGATCGGCGATCCGCGCGTGGACTTCGTCGCCTTCACCGGCTCGGTGGACGGCGGCCACGCCGTGCAGCGCGCGGCAGCCGGGCGCTTCATCGGCGTCGGCCTCGAGCTCGGCGGCTGCGACCCCGCCTACGTGCGCGAGGACGCCGACCTCGGTCACGCCATCGAGAACCTGGTGGACGGGGCCTTCTTCAACAGCGGCCAGTCCTGCTGCGGCATCCAGCGCATCTACGTGGACCGCCGGCGCTACCCGGATTTCGTCGAAGGCGCCGTCGCGCTGACGCGGAAATACGTGCTCGGCAATCCCACGGATCCGGCGACAACGCTGGGACCGGTCGTCCGCACGGCGGCGGCCGCACAGGTCCGCTCGCAGATCGCCGCCAATGTCGCCGCCGGCGCGCGCACGGCCATCGACGATCGCGAGTTCCGGGCAAGCGCAGCGGGTACGCCCTACCTCGCGCCTCAGATCCTGCTCGACGTGGACCACTCGATGCCCGTGATGCACGAGGAGATCTTCGGGCCGGTCGCGGCGATCATGCCGGTCGCCGGCGACGACGAGGCCGTGCCGCTCATGAACGACAGCGCCTTCGGCCTCACGGCCGCCGTCTGGACGCAGGATGCCGAGGCCGCGCTCGCGATCGGCGCGCGGGTCGAGACCGGCACTTTCTTCATGAACCGCTGCGATTACCTCGATCCGGCGCTCGCCTGGGTGGGCGTCAAGGACTCCGGCCGCGGCTGCACGCTGTCGCGCGTCGGCTACGAGCACCTGACCCGCCCGAAGTCCTATCATCTGCGCCTGGAGACCTGAGACCGTGGCGCTGAAGGGCAACTGGAACTACCCGACGGCCATCCGCTTCGGCGCGGGGCGGCTGCGCGAGCTGCCCGACGCCTGCCGCTCGCTTGGCATGAAACGGCCATTGCTCGTGACCGACCCGGGCCTCGCGAAACTGCCGATGGCCGCGAATGCGCTCGGCTTCTGCCGCGACGCAGGATTGCAGGCCGGCCTCTTCTCCGATATCCGCCCGAACCCCGTCGAGCAGAACGTGAATGACGGCCTGCGCGTGTTTCGCGAGGGCGGCCACGACGGGGTGATCGCAATGGGCGGCGGCAGCGGCCTCGATGCCGGCAAGGCTGTGGCGCTCATGGCAGGCCAGAAGCG
>JBQTKF010000046.1:0-6114 GCA_052386355.1 Gammaproteobacteria bacterium | reverse complement strand
CGCGTGCAGCACGCGCTCGAGGAACCAGTGCGTGACGCCCTGTTCCTTCGGGCCGACGTAGTGGAACCAGCGCTCCTCGATGCGGTCCGGCGCGACGAAGCGGATCTCGCCGCCATGCACGTGGCCGTCGCGTCCCGGGTCGAAGCCGCTGCCGCCGTCGAGTTCGAACAGGAATAGATCCACGGTCGAGTCCCTGGCGAGCCGGTAAGCCGGCTGGTTGCCGGCGCCGCTGTAAAGCGTGGCGCGCAGCTTTCCGCCCGCCAGGTAATAAACCACCACGGACTCGAAAGTCTGGCCCTGGTTCTGCCGCTCGACCACGGCGGTTCCGCCGCTTGCGATCTCGAAATGCGCCGTGGCCGGCGGCCCGGCGAGCGGGTCTTCCATGCGCCCGGCCCAGTCGCCGGCGAGCGCACGGATACGCTCGAAAGCGGCCATCGGGTCCGGCCCGTCGGCCCGGGCAGGCAGGGCGAGGGCCGCCGCGCAGGCGGCGAGCGCAAGAAGTGTGCGCAGGGACTTGGGCATGACCGGCTCCTTGTTGCACCATGATAGCGGCAGCAACCGGCGCGGGGCAGGCATGGCGGGCAGGAAATCGCGCGACAGCACCGATGCGGCGAAGCAGAGGCGGATGTACATCGACTGCCGCTTCGGTCAGCTGCACCTTGCGACCGCCTATCCGCCGAGCGGCGGCTTCGACGAGCGCACGCCGCTCCTCCTGCTGCACGCCGAAGGCGGCAGCGGCTCGGACTGGCGCCGCACCGCGGCGGCGCTCGGTGGCGACCGCTCTGTGTACGCGCCCGACCTTCCGGGCACGGGCGCCTCGGACGGCCCGGCGCGGCCGACGATCGCTAACCAGGCCGCCGCGCTCACCGACCTGGCGGATCAGTTGCGCCTGCGCGAAGTGGACGTGCTGGGTTCCGGCCGCGGCGCGCAGGTCGCGTTCGAGCTGGCCCTGCTGCGCCCGGAGCTCGTGCGCAGACTCGTGATCACCGGCCTGGTCCCCGCTCCGGCGGGGCTCGCGAGGCCGGTCCTCGAGCTGGCGTCGAGCCCGGCGCAATGCGCGGACGATGAGCACCCGGCGATGGTCGCCGAGATCCGCGCGTTCCTCGATCGCGCCTAGGCAGCCTGCGCGCGCGCCGGGCGAGACCACGCGAGAGCGGCCATCACCGCGATCACGGCCGGCAGGGCGGCGAGGTTCAGCCAGGTCCATCCCATGGCCGAAAGCGCCGCGCCAGCGGCGAGCGAAGCCGCCGCCTGCGCCGCGAACACCAGGAAATCGTTGAGCGTCTGCGCCTGGAGGCGTTCGTGCAGCCGGTAGCTGCGCGTCAGGAGCGTCGTCGCCGCGACGAACATGAGGTTCCAGCCGACGCCGAGCAGCACGAGCGCCCAGAAGTAGTGCAGCACTGCGTGCCCGGCGAAGGCGGCGACCGCGATGCAGACGAGCATCAGGAGCGCGCCGGCGGCGATCACCGGCCGGTCGCCGAAGTGCGCGATGATCCAGCCGGAGGCCAGCGAGGGCAGGTACATGGCAAGCAGGTGCGCCTGGATGACGCGCGCAGTCGCGACCTCGTCGTGCCGGTCCACCACGTGCATGCTGATGGGCGTCGCCGTCATGATGAAGCTCATCGCGGCGTAGGACACGAGCGCGGCGAGCACGGCGACGCGGAAATCCGGTTGTGCCGCGATCTCGGCGAGCGACCGCGGCGGCATGTTGTCGGCGGCCGCGGCGACGCGTGCGCCGGGCGCCAGACGCGACAGCAGGAGCGCGGCGAGCAGGTACAGTGCGCCGCCGGCATAGAACGAGCCCGCGTACGGCGCTCCGTCCACGAGGCCCGCCGCACGCACCGCGACTTCGGGGCCGAGCCAGGCGGCAGCGAGCGCGCCCGAGAGCACGATCGTGATCGCGCGGCTCGCGTGGCCCGGTTCGACATATTCGACGGCGGCAAAGCGATACTGCATCACCACCGCGTTGTTGACGCCCGTCATGAAGGCGGCCGCGCAGAAGCCGGCGAAACTCGAGGCCGCGACCGCCGCCCCCGCGGCCCCGCAGCCGGCAGCGGCCAGGAGGGCGCTGCCGGCGAATACGGCGCGCCGGCCGAAGCGGCGGTTCAGGGCGCCTGCCGGCACCACGCCGGCGGCGAGCCCCAGGATCAGCAAGGAGACCGGCAGCGTCGCGAGCGTCGGAGAGGGCGCGAGCCCGGCGCCGATGATCCCGCCGAGCAGCACGAACAGGAAGCTGCCGGACATGCAGAGCGCCTGCGTCGCCGACAGCCTCCACACCTGTTGCATGCGCGCCATCGTACACAAGCCGGCCCGGGCGACCCCGGGGTGTGACGCAGGTCACAGTTGGGCGGGGCAAGGGTCCGGAATACTTGCATCGGGCGGGTTTACGCCCCGGGACATAAAGAGCCGGGTCCGCGCCTTGTGGCGCAGGAATCACGGTCGGGGATAATAGGCACATGGACGAGCGGGACCAGGATTCGGGCGCGGACGACGGCATCGTCGCCGAGGACCTCACGCAGCTCGTCGAGCACATCGAGCTCACCGGCCCGCAGCAGCGGCTGATCGACGCGCCCGACTGGGAAATGGCGACCCCCGCCACCGAACTCGACGAGTCGCCGATCCTGATTGACGATCTTGGCAGCGGCACCCCGGAATTCGAGGTCGTGCCTGCGGCGCCTGACGATCTCGAGCTCTTCACCGAGACCCAGTTCGACGTCGGCCGGCACCTGCCGGGCGGCAACTACGCGGCGGACGCCGCCGCGGAGCATGCGGCAGAGCGCATGCGCTGGCAGCAGCGCGTCGAGGCCCTGCTGATGAGCCTGGCGGAGCGCGACGAGCTCCTGGCCGAGCGCGCGCAGAAGATCGAGGAACTGACCGCCAGGATCGCCACCATGACGCTCGAGCGCGCGAGCCTCGCCGAGGACCTGCGCGACGTGGGCGAGGCGGCCGAAGCGGCCGAAGCGGGCGTGGCGCAGGCCGAATCTGCGGCGCCGGTGGAAACGGCCCCGGCCGCGCCGCCTGCGGAAGCTGCCATCGAATGGGTGGAGGAACCCGCCGCAACCGCAGCGGCCGTCGAGCCTGCGGCCGCCGCTACGGAAGCCACGGCCGAATTGCCCGCGATCCGCGTCCCGCGACCGGGTGCCGCGACGAACGCCGCACCCGCGATGCGCCGATACCTGATCGGCCTCGACCTCGTGGGCGTCGCGCACGAAATCACGCGCCCGCGCATCAACATCGGCCGCACCCAAGACAACGACCTGCGCATCCTCGAGCCGACCGTGAGCCGGCTGCATGCCATGCTGACCGTGCGCGGCGGCGAGGCGATGATCGTGGACGCGAACAGCCGGAACGGCATCTTCGTCAACGGCATCCAGGTGCGCTACGCGAAGCTCGAGGACGGCGACGTCGTGACCTTCGGCACCGTCCGCTTCCGCTACCGCATCGGCGGCAGCGCCGCCGGCGCCGCATAAACAGGGACAGGTACACATTTTGCAGTCCCGCTGCGTGGCAGCGGGTGCGGCAGAATAATGTGTACCTGTCCCTATTTCCTGCTTACGATCGGCCTCAACGCGATCAGCGCGACCAGGCACAGCCCCAGCAGCACGATGGTGAAGGGCAGCGGCGTATGCGCCGTGAAAGACGCCACGAGCTGCGTCGCCGCCGCGGCCGTCACCAGCTGAAGGAACCCCAGCAACCCCGATGCCGCGCCCGCGATCGCGGGATCGCGCGAGATCGCCCCGATGGTCGCGGACGGCGCCGCGATCGCATTCGCGAATCCGATCATCATGCCGGGCACGAAGAGCGCCGCGGGATGCCGCACGCCCGCCGCGGCGAGCGCCACCATCGAACCGGTCCCCGCGAAGGCGAGCATCGCACCGGTGCGCATCATGCGCGGCCCGCCGATGCGGCCGGTGACGCGGGCCGCGAGCAGGAAGCCGGCGAAGGAGGCGAGCGCCGGGAAGAACAGCAGGAGCCCGAACTTCGCCGGCGACACGCCCAGCACGTCGATCGCGACGTAGGGCGCCCCGGTCACGAAGGTGTAGATCATGCTCACCATGCAGGAACCGAACACGAGGTAGCTGAGATACTCGCGCGAGCCGAGCAGGCGCCGGTAGGCCGACCAGACCTGCAGCGCCGGTCCCGCGGCGGGGTCGGGCGCGCGCGTCTCGCGCAGGTTGCGCGCCGCGAACCACAGCACCGCGGCGCCGAGGAACGCCGCGAGCCCGAAGACGGCGCGCCAGTCCATCCACTCGATGGCGGCGCCGCCCAGCATCGGCGCGAACATGGGCGCGAGCAGAATCGCGGTCGCAGTCGCGGCCAGGGCGGAGGCCGCATGCGCCGGCCCGAAGTGGTCGAGGATCGCGGCGCGCATGACCGACATCGCAGCGCCGCCGCCGAAGGCCTGCACCACGCGCGCGAGCACGAGCATCTCGAGCGTGGGAGCGAAGATCCCGGCGACGCTGCCCGCGACGAAGAGGCCCAACGAGGCGAGCACCACCTGGCGGCGGCCGTAGCGGTCGGAGAGCGGCGCGATCACGAGGTTGCCGAAGGCGATCGCGACGATCGACAGGCTGATCAGCAGCTGCGCCGCCGGCGCCGGCACGCGCATCGCGTCCGCGATCGCGGGCAGGGCGGGCAGCAGCACATGCAGCCCGAAGGTGCCGATCGAGCCGATGATGGCGGAGCCGGCGATCAGCCGGCGCGAAGCGTCGCGTGTGGGCAAGTGGGTCCCGGTCCTCGGCGGCATCTTGCGATGCGGCATGGCGCGCCGCAACCGACCGGTTCACGGATCGGCTTGACAAACGATTAAATAGTTATTTAACTATTGAACGATGAACCGCGACCGCGCCGTCGCCTCGCTCGCCGCACTCGCCCAGGCCAGCCGCCTCGAGGCCTTCCGCCACCTGGTGCAGGCCGGGCCCGCCGGCCTTGCGGCCGGCGATCTGGCCGGCAAGCTCGGCATCTCGCCCCCGGCGCTCTCGTTCCACCTGCGCGGGCTCGCGCAGGCCGGGCTGGTGCGCTCGCGGCAGCAGGGCCGGTTCGTGTACTACACGGCGGCCTACGACGCGATGCAGTCGCTCGTGGACTTCCTCACCGAGAACTGCTGCGCGGGCGCTGCCTGCGCGCCCGCGCGCAAGCCATCCGCCAGGAGAACCGCATGAAGCGCTTTCACGTCCACGTGTCCGTCCGCGACCTCGAGGGCAGCAAGGCCTTCTACTCGCGTCTTTTCGGCGCCGAGCCGGCCGTCGTCAGGCACGACTACGCGAAGTGGATGATCGAGGATCCGCGCCTCAACTTCGCGATCTCGAGCGGCCGCGGACGCGGCGGCATCGAGCACCTCGGGCTCCAGGCCGAGTCCGCCGGGGAACTCGCCGAGATCCGCAGCCGGCTCGAGGCGGCAGGCGCCGCGATCGAGGATGAGCCGGGCGCGCACTGCTGCTACGCGCATTCCGACAAGCACTGGACCGTGGACCCGCAGGGCATTCCCTGGGAATCCTTCCACACGCTCTCCGCGGTCGCGCACTACGGCGAGGACCACGGCCCGGCACCGAAGCAGGAAAGCGCCTGCGGCGCACAGGGCTGCTGCGCGGGCTGAGGAGAGCATGGACGCCCGGCCGGTGCGCAACGTCCTCTTCGTCTGCACGGGCAACAGCGCGCGCAGCATCATCGCCGAGGCGCTCCTCAATCACCTCGGCGCGGGCAGGTTCCGGGCCTGGAGCGCCGGCAGCTTTCCGTCGGGGTGCGTGAACCCGCGCGCGCTCGACGCGCTGGTGCGCACGCGCATCGATGCCGCGGGCGCGCGCAGCAAGAGCTGGGACGAATTCGCGCGCCCGGGCGCGCCGCCGATCGATCTCGTTGTGACGGTGTGCGATCGCGCGGCGCAGGAGGCCTGACCGGCCAGGCCGGGACGCCCGGCGAAACTGCATTGGAGCGTCCCCGATCCGACGATCGTCGAAGGCAGCGAAGCGGCGCAGATGAAGGCCTTCGAGCGCACGTTCGACGCCCTCGAGGAGCGCATCCGGGGGCTCGTCGCCAACTGCTAGAATGGGCCGGGCCGGCGTCCCCGGCACATGATGCTGGCCGATCTCCTGATCCTGCTGCTGCTGATCCTCG
>JBQTKF010000045.1:0-11097 GCA_052386355.1 Gammaproteobacteria bacterium | reverse complement strand
GGCAGATCTCAACCGCGTCGCGCTGCGGCTCAACCAGCGACCGCGCAAGACGCTCGACTATCAGACCCCGGCCGCTAAGCTATACGAGGCTGTTGCGTCGACCGGTTGAACCGACAGTCCCCTTTTTCTAGCTTTCGCCCGGGCGGTAGCCGGAGGTGATCGGGTAGCGCCAGTCGCGCCCGAAGGCGCGGCCGCTGACGCGCACGCCGGGCGGCGCCTGGCGCCGCTTGTATTCGTTGCGCTTCACCATTTCGAGCACGCGCACGACCATCGCGCGCTCGAAGCCCAGCGAGACGATCTCGTCCACGTGCCGGTCGGCCTCGACGAAGGCCTCGAGGATCGGGTCCAGCACCTCGTACGGCGGCAGCGAATCGGTGTCGAGCTGCGCCTCGGCGAGTTCCGCCGTCGGCGGGCGATCGATGATCCGCTGCGGGATCGCCGGCGACTGCCGGTTGCGCCAGCGCGCGAGCTTCCACACCAGCGTCTTGCTGCAGTCCTTGATCGGCGCGAAGCCGCCGGCCATGTCGCCGTAGAGCGTGGCGTAGCCGACCGACATCTCGCTCTTGTTGCCGGTCGTCAGCACCATGCGGCCGGTCTTGTTCGAGATCGCCATCAGGAGCATCCCGCGGCAGCGCGCCTGGATGTTCTCCTCGGTCGCGTCCGGCGCGCGGCCGCGAAATTCGCGCTCGAGCGCGGCCTGGGTCGCCTGCATCATGCCCTCGATCGCGATCACGGAATAGCGCACGCCGAGCCCGCGCGCCATCGCGGCCGCATCCTTCTCGGAGATCGACGAGGTGAATCGCGACGGCATCATGACCGCGTGCACGCGATCCGCGCCGAGCGCGTCGCAGGCGAGTGCCAGCACGACCGCCGAATCCACGCCGCCCGACAGGCCGATGACGACGCCCTCGAAATGGTTCTTGCGCACGTACTCGCGCACGCCGGCGACGATCGCGCGCCAGACGCTCTCCTCCCCCGCCGGCAGCGGCGCGAGGGATCCGGGCTCGATCGCGACGCCCTTGCCGTCCTCGGCCAGGTCCACGCAGCTGAGCGACTCCTCGAAGGCCGGCGCGCGGTGCACGACGCGCCCGCCGGCGTCCACCGCAAAGGTGCAGCCGTCGAACACCAGCTCGTCCTGCCCGCCGACCAGGTTGACGTAGATGAACGGAAGCCCGTTGTCGCGCGCGCGGCCCGCCAGATTCGCCTCGCGTTCCGGCTGCTTGCCCTGCTGATAAGGCGAGGCGTTGAGCGCCACCACCAGCTGTGCGCCTGCCGCGCGCGTTTCCGCGCAGACGTCCGCATGCCAGACGTCCTCGCAGATGAGCGGCGCCACCCGGACGCCGCCGATACCGACGGTCACCGCTTCCTCGCCCGCGCGGAAATAGCGCTTCTCGTCGAACACCTGGTAGTTCGGCAGCCGCTGCTTGCGGTAACGCGCGAGGATGGCGCCGTCGCGCAGCCATGCCGCGGCATTGAAAAGCGCGCCGTCCGCGTACTCGGGATAGCCGACCAGGATGTCGATGCCGCGCGACGCGTCCGCGATGCGCGCGAAGCCGGCGTCGATGCGCTTGCGGAACCCCCGGTGGAACAGCAGGTCCTCGGGCGGGTAGCCCGAGATCGCAAGCTCCGGCGTGACCAGCAACTGCGCCCCGAGCCCGCGCGCGGCGGCCGCCTGCGCCACCACCTGCTCCGAGTTTCCGGGCGCGTCGCCGACGGTCGGATTGAACTGGGCGAGCGCGATGCGTAGCCCGCTGGTCATCGTCGCGCCTTCAGCGCCGCTTCTTCCGGCGCTTCGCCGCCAGTGCGGACTTCATGGCGCTGCCGAGTTCCGCCGGCGAGCGCACGGTGCGCACGCCGGCCTCCTCGAGCGCGGCGTACTTGTCGGCGGCCGTGCCCTTGCCGCCCGCAATCACGGCGCCGGCGTGCCCCATGCGCTTGCCGGAGGGCGCGGTGACGCCCGCGATGTAGGCGACGACGGGTTTCCCGACGTGGCGGCGGATGAACTCCGCCGCGGCTTCCTCGTCGCTGCCGCCGATCTCGCCCACCATCACGATGCCCGCGGTCTTCGCGTCCTTTTCGAACAGCGCGATCACGTCGATGAAGTTCATGCCCCGCACCGGGTCACCGCCGATGCCGACGCAACTCGACTGTCCGAGCCCGAGGATCGTGGTCTGGAACACGGCTTCGTAGGTCAGCGTGCCGGAGCGCGAGACGATGCCGACCCGGCCCGGCCGGTGGATGAAGCCCGGCATGATGCCGACCTTGCACTCGCCTGGCGTAATCACGCCCGGGCAGTTCGGCCCCACCAGGCGGCACTTCAGGCCTGCGAGCGCAGCCTTCACGCGCACCATGTCGTTGACCGGGATGCCCTCGGTAATGCAGACGATCAGGCGAATCCCCGCATCCGCCGCTTCGAGGATCGCGTCCGCCGCGAATGGCGCCGGCACGTAGATCATGCTGACGTCGGCTTTCGTCTTCGCAACCGCGTCGTGAACGGTGTCGAACACCGGCCGCTCGAGGTGGCGGCTGCCGCCGCGGCCCGGCGTCACGCCGCCGACCAGGTTGGTGCCGTAGGCGATCGCCTGTTCGGAATGGAAGGTGCCCTGCTTGCCCGTGAAGCCCTGGCAGATCACGCGGCTGCCGCGGTCGACCAGGATGCTCATCGGCGTCTGCTGGAAGCGGCGCGAACGGCCTGGGTGGCGGCGTCGGTCAGGTCCTTCGCCGGCGTGATCGCAAGCCCGCTCGCGGCGAGGATCCTGCGCGCCTGGTCGGCGTTGGTGCCCTCGAGGCGGACGATCACCGGCACCGACACGCCGACCTGCCGCACCGCCTGGACGATGCCTTCGGCGATCACGTCGCAGCGCACGATGCCGCCGAAGATGTTGACGAGCACCGCGCGCACGCGCTCGTTCGACAGGATCAGCCGGAACGCCGCGGTCACGCGCTCGGCAGTCGCCGTGCCGCCGACGTCGAGGAAGTTCGCGGGCTCGCCGCCGTGCAGCTTGATCAGGTCCATGGTCGCCATCGCGAGCCCGGCGCCGTTGACCATGCAGGCGATGCTGCCATCGAGCGAGACGTAGTTGAGCTCGTGCGCGGAGGCCTCGCGCTCCATCGGGTCCTCCTGCGTCGGGTCGCGCAGCGCCGCGAGCGCCGGCTGCCGGTACAGCGCGTTCGCCTCCGCGTTGATCTTGGCATCGAGCGCGACGAGCGCGCCTTCCTTCGTCAGGATCAGCGGATTGACCTCGACGAGCGCGAGGTCGCGCTCGAGATAGAGCCGGTAGAGGGCGCGCGCGATGCGCTCGAATTCCGCCACCTGCGCGCCCTCGAGTCCCAGGCCGAAGGCGAGGCGCCGGCACTGGTAGCCCATGAGACCCGCCGCCGGGTCCACGTCCGCACGCAGGATCCGGTGCGGCTCCCGGGCCGCGACTTCCTCGATGTCCATGCCGCCCGCGGCGGAAGCGACAATGGCAATGCGGCCGCTTTCGCGGTTGAGCAGCAGCGACAGGTAGAGCTCGCGCGCAATCGCACTGCCTGATTCGACGTAGACCGCGGAGATCGGCAGGCCGGCGGCGCCCGTCTGCCTGGTGACCAGGCGCTCGCCGATCATGGCGGCCGCCGCACGCCGCACCTCGTCCGCCGAACGGCACAGCTTGACGCCGCCCGCCTTGCCGCGGCCCCCCGCGTGCACCTGCGCCTTGACCACCCAGACCGGACCCGCGAGTTCACGCGCGGCCGCGGCGGCTTCGTCGGCGCTCGCCGCGACCTTGCCCGCAGGGACGGGCACGCCGTAGTCGGCGAACAACCGCTTCGCCTGGTACTCGTGGAGGTTCACGGGCGGTCAGAGTCAACGTGAGGCACGACACGGACATTGTACCGGGCGGCTTGAACCGCGTCGCATTCTGCGCGCCGCCTGCGCGGGGAATCGACATGCCGCGTGCTAGAGTTGCCGCCGTGAAAAGCCCGGCCGAAGGCGAGAAAACCACCGGCGATCCGGAACTCGCGTGGCGCGTGCTGGGACTGCTCAACCTGTACCGGCTGAGCGTTCCGTCGGTGCTGCTGGCCCTGTCGCTGCTCGCGTCGCGGCCGATGGCGCCCGGCGATTCGTTTTCCGATCTCTACCTCTTTACGCTCGCCGGCTGGTTCACCGGCGGCGTCATCTGCATCGGTCTGCTCAAGACGCGCTGGCCCGGGCTCGAGGCGCAGGGATTCGTCCACATCGCCTTCGACGTGGTCGCGGTCATCGCGCTCTTGATCGCAAGCGGCGGCGCGGCGAGCGGATCGGGGCTGCTGCTGATCCTGCCTGTCGCGGCTGTCAGCCTGCTCCTGCCTGCGCGCATCGCCTCCACGATCGCCGCCATCGCCGCGCTCGGCGTGCTCGGCCAGCAGCTCGCACTCTGGCTGACCGGAATCGCGGATGCTACCGAGCTGATCCAGGCGGGCCTGCTGGGTGCCGTCATCTTCATCGCGTCGACGGTGGTTGCGCCGATCGCCCGGCGGTTGCGCGAGAGCGAGGAGCGCGTGCGCCAGCGCGACATCGACCTCGCGAACCTCGCCGAGCTTTCGCAGTACATCGTCGAGCGGCTGCGCGAGAGCCTGGTGGTCGTCGACGAGCAGGACCGCATCCGCCTGATCAACGAATCAGCGCGCCAGATCCTCGGCCATGAGGCGGCCGCCAATGAACTGCTCGGCGAGGTATCGCCGCGCCTGCTTTACCTGCTCACGATGTGGCGCCAGAGCCAGCCGATGACCGCCGATGCGGCCGGCGGCAACCTGCTCGCGGCCGACGGCTTGCGCGAGGTGCGCCCTCACTTCGCCCCCCTCGGCACGGGCAAGCCGCCGCCCGTGCTGGTGTTCCTCGAGGACCTGACTGCGCTCGACGACCGTATCCACCAGACGCGGCTTGCCGCGCTCGGACGCCTGTCCGCCTCGATTGCGCACGAGATCCGGAATCCCATCGGCGCGATCAGCCACGCGGCGCAGTTGCTCGGGGAGGACGGCAAGCTGTCGAGTTCCAGCAAGCGCATGGCCGAGATCATCCGCGGCAATGCCGAGCGCGTCTCCACCATCATCGGCAACGTGCAGCAGCTCGCGCGGCGCGAGACCACCCGTCCCGAGCGCATGCCGATCGGCGAATGGCTCGCGGACTTCGTTCAGGAGTTCACCGTCACGGGCGGCCACCGGCCCGGACAGCTGGTGGCCGAGTTGCCCGATCCGGACCTCGAGGTGCGCGTGGACCCCTCGCACCTGCACCAGATCCTGTGGAACCTCTGCGAGAATGCCTTCCGCTACTCGGTGCAGATGGCGGACGACAAGGTGGAGGTCAGGGTCGGCAGGCTCGCCGGCAGCAACCGGCCCTACCTCGAGGTGCTGGATCGCGGGCCCGGCATCGATTCCACGCTGACTGACCGCATCTTCGAGCCGTTCTTCACCTCACGCACCAGCGGCACCGGCCTCGGCCTGTTCATCGCGCGCGAACTCGCGGGCTGCAACCGGGCGCTCCTGGTGTACGAGCCGCGCCAGGGCGGCGGCAGCGTGTTCCGCATCGTGTTCGCGGACCCGCAGCGCTGGGGGCAATCGTAGGTCTGTCATGGCCAATCCGCGCGCACTGATCGTCGACGACGAACCCGACCTGTGCGAACTCCTGTCGCTCACGCTCTCTCGCATGGGCGTGGATTCGTCTGCCGTCCACGAACTCGCCTCCGCGCGCACTGAACTCTCGGGCCGGCAACGCTTTGCCCTGTGCCTGACCGACCTGCGGCTGCCGGACGGGGACGGCCTCGAGCTGGTCGAATGGATCCAGGGACACGCGCCGGAACTCCCGGTCGCGGTGATCACGGCGCACGGCAACGTCGAAGCCGCGGTGCGGGCGCTCAAGCTCGGCGCCTTCGATTTCGTCCGCAAGCCGCTCGACGTCTCCGACCTGCGCAAGCTGGTGAACCAGGCGCTCAAGCTGTCGCAGGACCGGCGCCCGGCCGACGGCGGGCGCCACCTGCTCGGCGACTCGGAACCAATGCAGAAGCTGCGCGCGATGATCGGCCGCGTGGCGCGCAGCCAGGCGCCGGTGCACATCACCGGCGAGTCGGGCACCGGCAAGGAACTCGTGGCGCGACTGATCCACGAGAGCGGCTCGCGCAAGGACGCGCCCTTCGTGCCGGTCAGCTGCGGCGCGATCCCGTCGGAACTGATGGAGAGCGAGCTGTTCGGCCACCGCAAGGGCAGCTTCACCGGCGCCGTCGCAGACAAGCTGGGCCTGGTGCAAGCCGCCGAAGGCGGCACGCTCTTCCTCGACGAAGTCGCGGACCTGCCGTTCGCGATGCAGGTCAAGCTGCTGCGCCTGATCCAGGAGAAGACCGCACGCCCGGTCGGCGACCAGCGCGAACAGCCGGTGGACGTACGCATCCTGTCCGCGACCCACCGCGACCTCGGCGAACTGGTGGCGGCCGGCCGCTTTCGCGAAGACCTTTATTACCGCATCAACGTGATCGAGATGCGCGTGCCCTCGCTGCGCGAGCGGCTCGCCGACGTTTCCGGCCTCGCCATGGCGATCACGGAGCGCTTCGCGGCGCGCATGGGCATGGCCGCCCCCGAGATTTCGGACGAGGCGATGGAGCTCCTCGCGATCCACGACTACCCGGGCAACGTGCGCGAACTCGAAAACGTCATCGAGCGCGCGCTCACGCTCTGCGACGGCGGCACCATCCGCGCCGCCGACATCGAGCTGCGCGGCTCCCCCTCGCAGTTCGAGGAAACGGCGCCGCCGCACCGGCCCGGCACCCTGCCGCAGGCGCTCGAGGACATCGAGCGGAATTCGATCGTCAAGGCGCTCGAGGAAGCGCGCTACAACAAGACCGCGGCCGCCCGCGCGCTCGGCATCAGTTTCCGGGCCCTGCGCTACCGCATCAAGAAACTGGGCATCGAGTAGCGGGGGTGACGCGCCGCGTCACATGCTGACGCGCTGCGTCCAGGGGACCGTCGCCGGATCGCTACAGGACCGGCCCGCAGGCGCAAAAAATACTGATAACCCGGTCACTTACGTCGCGGGCCGCCCTTGGCATGATCCTTGCTGTCTCTCGGTTGCATCATCGGCGCATGAGCGCCGCCCTTGGTTTGAACAGGAGTTATCGGAAATGAAGACTCTCCAAAAGGGCTTCACGCTCATCGAACTGATGATCGTGGTAGCCATCATCGGCATCCTGGCCGCGATCGCGATCCCGGCCTACCAGGACTACACGATCCGTTCGCAGGTTTCCGAAGGCTTGACGCTCGCCTCGGACATCAAGGCCGGCATCGCGGAGTACCTGGCGCAGACCGGCTCGTGGCCGACCAACCTCATCGACGTGGGCCTCGGCTCGGCGATTACCGCCAAGGAGTCGCGCTATGTCGAGTCGATCAACGTCACGACCGGCACGATCCAGATCCTGTACGGCCGTGATGCGAACTCGAAGATCAACAATTTGACAAGCACGACTTCGGGGCTCGACCTCCAGCCATTCGTGAACGCCAATGGCGACGTGATCTGGCTGTGCGGCAATGCGAACCCGCCGCAGAATGGGTTGGCCGACCCGGGCGACGGCACGCCTTCCACAGCGGTCGCGACGTCGCTGCTCGACAAGTACATGCCGGCTTCCTGCCGCACGAACTTCGGCGGCAATTGATCGCTGGAATGGATGGACCGGCGCTCAGGCCGGACCGGCAAGGCCCCTGCCCACAGGGGCCTTGCTTTTTCCGCGGCCGACAATCCTGTTGCCGGGCACATGAACGCGCGGGCTGAAGCCGTACTCAGGCGTTGGGACGGCATCTTCCTGTCGCTCGGGTTCTCGCTGATTTTCATGGCGGTGTGCATCCTGTGGGTGCAACGCAGGTTCGAGTACCTGCTGCCGAACCCTCACGTCGCGGCCTCGCTCGGCATCGAGAATGCCTTCGACTCCAGGCTCCCATGGCAACTGGCCGCATTCGCGGCCGCATTGATCTTCTGTCACGCGCTGCTCGGCCTGCTGGCGTTCGCGCTGGCGCGACTCACCGAAGCCGCCTTTCCCGGCGGCGGCATCGCGCGCCGCGGCTGGTTCATCGCCGGCTGGCTCCTGCTGCTGGTCGGCCTGATCCTGGCCGCCAACACCTCCCTGCATCCCTCCTCCATCTTCGCGGGAGAATCGTCCTGGTGGCGCGACCAGCGCCTGGGCGCAAGGCCCGTGGTCTGGCTGACTTCCCTTGCGGCGCTTGCGGCGCTCTGGCTTGCCTGGCGCGCGGCGCCCCGCCCCTGGCGGCCGCCCGGGCACCGCGCCGTCCTGATCGGCTGCGCGGCGATGATCGCGTTGCTGGCCCTGGTCTTCATGCCATACATGCCACGAGGCCCGGCCACGGCCGCTGTCACGGCGCGTCCGCACATCGTCATCCTCGGCATCGATTCCTTGCGTGCAGACCTCTTCGTCCCTCGCCTCGGCCAGGCGGTCACGCCCAACCTCGCGGCATTTCTCGCGCAATCGCGCCGATTCACGGATGCGACGACGCCGCTGGCCCGCACCTATCCCTCCTGGATGTCGGTCCTCACCGGACGGCACCCGGTCACGACCAACGCTCGCTTCAACCTGATGCCGAGGCGCCTGGTCCGCGAAGGCGACACGCTCGGGGACGCGCTCCAGGCGCAGGGGTACCGGACGATCTATGCCACCGACGAGGTGCGCTTCGCCAACTTCGACGAGTCCTTCGGCTTCGACGCGCTGATCACGCCGCCGGTCGGCGCCGTGGATTTCCTGCTCGGCTATGGCGGGGACATGCCGCTCGTCAATCTGGTCGCGCGGACGCCGGCAGGCGCGTGGCTGTTTCCCTCCAACCATGCCAACCGGGCCGCCTACGTCACCTACGAGCCGCAGCAGTTCCTGGACCGGCTGGACCGGGAGCTCGCCTTCGCAGGACCGACATTTCTCGCGATCAACCTGACGCTCGCGCATTGGCCCTATGCCTGGGCCGGCAGCGCGCTCCCGGATACGCCGCCCGAATTCCGCGTCGCGTACGGCGAGGCCCTGGCTGTCGTGGACCGCCAGTTCCAGTCGGTCCTCGACCTGCTCGAAGCGCGCGGCGTGCTCGACAATGCCGTCGTCGTCCTTCTGTCCGACCACGGCGAAGCGCTCGGCGCCGACGACGATTCGATCCTGCGCCGCACCGGCAGCGGCGTCGAGATCTGGGATTCGCTCTGGGGCCACGGCACCAGCGTGCTGTCGCCGCACCAGTACACGGTGATGCTCGCGATGCGCAGTTTCGGCCGCGCGGAGCTTGCGGGTAAACCCGGTGATCATGGCTGGCCGGTATCGCTCGAAGACCTCCGCGCGACGCTCGAGGCCTGCGTCGACGGCAGCGCCTCCACGGATACCGACGGCAGGTCGCTGTTGCCCTACCTCGCCGAACCCGGGCGGGCCGGCGAACTCGCGACGCGCATCCGCTTCACCGAGACGGACTTCAACACGCCGTCAACGCTCGCGGGCCGCTACGAGGCCTCTGGCATCGTCGACGAGGCGGCGATGTACTACGAACTGGACGGCCGGTCCGGCTGGGTGCAGTTCCAGGAAGCGTGGCTGCCCCATCTGATCAGCCGCAAGCAGCGCGCCGCCATTTCCGCGGACGCGCTGCTCGCCTTCGTGCCCAATCTGCGGGGCCCTGGGTGGCGTTACCTGTATTCCGAGCGCCGGGATCCCATGCCGCGATGGCTGCTGGTTGCGCCGGATCCCGCGGTCGATCCCGAGGCGGCCAGGCTCTGGGTCGCCCTGCATGACCGGTTTCCGGGCGAGTTGCCCGGCGGGTAGCCGACCTGCGGCGATTGTGACTGGAGTCACCCGCCGGCCGGCCGCCCTATGGGAACATTCCGCTGGATTTAACAAATGTCAGCCGGCTGGGGTACCCTTCGACATTCGGGTCCCCCCTGAGGTAGCAGGTCACGTGTTCGTCCTGCCTGGAGTCCTGTCGTGAACGACAACGCGAGCGCGGCCGCAGGGTCCGTGCGCGCCATGCTCACGGGGCTTCCGCAGCGCCTGGTGGCCGACGGGCTCGTGGACGAGGCCGCGATGCTCGACGCGATCGCCGGCGCCCGCGAGCGCAAGACCCACCTGGTGAGCTGGCTCGTCTCCCACGAGCTCGCGCCGGCGCGCGACATCGCGATCGCGGCCTCCCAGGAATACGGCGTGCCCCTCCTCGACCTCGACGGGGTCAACCTCGACCTCGACACCGTGCGCCTGGTCAGCGACAAGCTGCTCTCGAAGCACCGGGTGCTGCCGCTCCTGAAGCGCGGCAAGCGCCTGCACGTGGCGGTGTCCGATCCGACCAACCTGCATTCCGTGGACGAGATCAAGTTCCAGACCGGCCTCGCGATCGAGCCGGTGGTGGTCGAGGACGACAAGCTCCAGCGTGCGGTGCAGAAGGCGATCGAGCAGGTCGATACCTCGATGCCGACGCTCGGCGGCGATGACGACTTCGACCTCGAAAACCTCGATGTTTCCGCGGCCGAGGACGAGATCGACACCGACGGCGCCGGTCGCGACGACATCGAGGACGCGCCGATCGTCCGCTTCGTCAACAAGATCATGCTGGACGCGATTCGCAAGAACGCGTCCGACATCCACTTCGAGCCCTACGAGAAGTATTACCGCATCCGCCTGCGCATCGACGGCGTGCTGCGCGAAGTGGCGCAGCCGCCGGTGCAGCTCTCGAACAAGCTGGCCGCGCGCCTCAAGGTCATGTCGCGGCTCGACATCGCCGAACGGCGCGTGCCCCAGGACGGCCGCATCAAGATGCGACTGTCGAAGAACCGCTCGATCGACTTCCGCGTCTCGAGCTGCCCCACGCTGTTCGGCGAGAAGATCGTGCTGCGCATCCTCGATGCCAGCACGGCGATGATGGGCATCGACGCGCTCGGCTACGAGACGTTCCAGAAAGACCTGTACCTCAAGACCCTGGCGCGGCCGCAGGGCATGATCCTCGTGACCGGACCGACCGGCAGCGGCAAGACCGTGTCGCTCTATACCGGGCTCGCGATCCTGAACGTCGAGGACACCAACATTTCGACCGCCGAGGACCCCGCCGAAATCGTTCTCCCCGGGGTGAATCAGG
>JBQTKF010000044.1:0-6298 GCA_052386355.1 Gammaproteobacteria bacterium | reverse complement strand
GGCGTCAACCCCTTCACGGGCGAGAAGATGATGATCAAGGCCAAGCCGGCCTCCAAGAAGGTGCGTATCCGCGCCCTCAAGAACCTCAACGAGATGGTGGCCTGAAGCCCGCCGTCGACTGATCCGTCAGGGAATGGACGGGGCGGCCTGGCCGCCCCGTTTGTTTTTGGGAAGCGCTGCGGGCGCGGGTCAGCCGGCGGGCAGCCTGGCCGCGAGCCAGGCGCCGACCCCCTTGCGCATCTCCGTCAGGCGGCCGTGGAAGAAGTGCTCGGCGCCCGCGAGGATCTGCACCTCCGGCGGCGGCGACAGGGCGCGGGTCCAGGCCAGCACCGATTCGTGATTCACGAGCTCGTCGCGGTCGCCCTGCACCACGAGCCAGGGGCAGGCAGGCACGGCGTGCCGGGTGAAATCGAAGCGCCGCACCGGCGGCGCGACGGTCACGAGCAGTGCGGCGCCGTCCTTGCCTGCAAGTTGGAACGCCACGTACGCGCCGAACGAGAATCCGAGCGACCAGACCGTGCGGTAGCCGCGCAGACGCCGCGCCCAGGCGGCGATCGCGGCGGCATCTTCGCTCTCGCCGGCTGCGTCATCGTGCCGGCCCCCGCTCGCGCCTACGCCGCGGAAGTTGAATCGCAGGCTCGCGACCCCGGCATCCTGCGCCGCGCGAGCGAGCGTGTGCACGACCTTGTTCTGCATCGTGCCGCCGTAGAGCGGGTGAGGATGGCAGCAGATCGCGATCACGCCGTCCCGCGCCGCCGCCGGACTCTCCAGCAACGCCTCGATGTCGCCCGCACCGCCCGGGAGCGTGAGCCTTTCGGCCGCGGGCGGTGGGCGCGTCAAGGCGGCGCGGGCTGCCGATGGATCACGCCTTCCTTCATGACGAAGTGAACGTGCCGCATCAGGTTCACGTCGGCGAACGGGTCGCCGGGCACTGCGACGATGTCCGCGAGCTTGCCCGCCTCGATGCTGCCGAGCCGGTCGGCGACGCCGAGGTAGCGCGCGGGCACGATGGTAGCGGCCTTGATCGCCGCCATCAGTGGCATGCCGCCCTCGACCATCCAGGCGAACTCCTGCGCGTTGCTGCCGTGCTCGCAGACGCCGCAGTCGGTGCCGAACATGATCGGCACGCCGGCGGCCCATGCCCTGGCAAAGGTCCTCTGGATCACCGGCCCGAGCTCCAGCGCCTTGGGCCGCACCAGCGGGTGAAAGTAGTCCGGTTCCTGCGCCTTGTCGTAGACCCAGCGGCCGGCGGAGATCGTCGGCACCAGGTAAATGCCGTTCTGCTTCATCATGCGCATGATCTCGTCGTCCATCAGCGTGCCGTGCTCGATGGAGTCGACGCCGGCCTTCACCGCGCGCTTCATGCCCTCGGTGCCGTGCGCATGCGCCGCGACTTTCATGCCGTAGTCGTGCGCCGTCGAGACGATCGCCGCCAGCTCCTCGTCGGTGAACTGCGGCGCCGTGCCCGAGCGCGCGATCGACATGACGCCGCCGGTCGCGGTGATCTTGATCGAATCCGAGCCGTCCTGGTAGCGCTTGCGCACCGCCTCGCGGCAGCCGTCGGCGCCGCTGCAGACGGTGTTGAGCCGCGGGTCGTCGCTGTACAGGAAAGGACCCCAGGAATTGCTGACATCCGCGTGGCCGCCGCGGGTGCCGATCGAGCGGCCCGAGCTGAAGATCCGCGGTCCCTTGACCTTGCCCTCCTCGACCGCGCGCCGGAGCGCGATCGAGACCCCGAACTGGTCGCCGAGATTGCGCACCGTGGTAAAGCCTGCGAGCAGCGTGCGCTCGGCATATCGCACCGAGTCGAAGGCGCGCTCCGCCTCGCCTTTCTTGAGGTTGTCGAGCTCGCTGCGGCGGCTGTGCTCGGAGGTCAGGTGCACGTGCATGTCCATCAGTCCCGGCATCACGGTGGCCCCCGACAGGTCCACGGCGGTGTCCGCTGCGCCCGGGGCGCGGAAGCCCGGCTCGATCGCCGCGATGCGGCCGCCGTCGACGACGATGGTGACGCGCTCGCGCGCGGCGTTCGCGACCCCGTCCACCAGGCGGCCGGCATGGATCAGGGTGGCGGCGTCGGCGGTCGCCGCACAGGCCACGAGCAGCAGAGCAGTTGCAAAGCGCATCGGCAGGTTCCATTTACCGGGCATCGGGGGTCAGCGTCACGGTTTCGACGGCGAGCAGCTCGATCTCGAACTGCAGCGCGGAATGCGGCGGGATCAGGCCGTTGCCGATGTTCCGCTCCCCGTATGCGAGCGACGGCGGGATCACCAGGCGGCGCACGCCGCCCACCTTCATCCCGGGGAGCCCCTGGTCCCAGCCGCGGATGACGTGGCTGGCGCCGACCGGGAATGAAAACGGGCGGCCGCGCTTGCGCGAGCTGTCGAACTCCTTGCCGCGCCCCTCGGCAGCGGCCGGGTCGTGCAGCCAGCCGGTGTAATGCACGATCGCGATCATGCCTGGAAGCACTTCGTCGCCGACGCCGGCGATGAGATCGGTGACCAGCAGCACCTCCGCCGGCGCGGGCGGCGGCACCGCCGGCGCGCCGGGCTCCTGCGCGACCGCTGCAACGGCCAGGGCGGCCGCCGCGGGCGCGAGGAGGCGGAGCCGCCGTTTCATTCCTTCGGATCCGGGTGGAAGGAGAGCGCGGCGGAATTGATGCAGTAGCGCTGGCCGCAGATCACGCAGAGGCAGGTGCCGCTTGCGGCGTTCCGGCAGCGCTCGCCCGTGAAGGCGCGCTCGGTGCCCGCCTGCCGGGTCACGGTGTTGCTCGGGCGTCAGGCGGGCGCGTGGTTCGTCGTCGGATGGCCTGCCCATCCGAAAAATATAGCAGCTTTGACGGAACCGGGGCCGCGGGCGGATCAGGTCGCGGGCGGATCAGGTACTGCGGTCGCGCCCGGCGGAAGGCCACAGGCCGAGACTGTGGCGCAGCACCGAGACCAGGTCCTCGAGCTCGTCCAGCAGCTGAACCAGGCGCTCCATGGCGCTCAGCGGCGGCCGTTCTGGCCGTCCGCGCCGTTCTTCTCGCCGCCTTCGCCATCCTCGGCGGCGAAGGCGCTGCGCACCTTCTCGGCCCAGGATTTGTAACTCGCGTACTTGGTAAGCTCGCGCGAGATGGCGCCGTGACGCGAAACCGGCGCGCGCCGCGGCGCCCGCGGCAGAAGCTCGCCGCCGCCGCGTTCGGACCGGCCGTCGCCCGCGGACAGCTTGATTTCGCTCACGGGGAGTGGACCTGATCAGGGGTCATGCACCGCAAGTTACGCGGCGGGAACTCCCCGAAACAGGAACTGCATCACAGGACCCGGGCGGCCGCCGCCCGCGATTTAACGCAATCAGACGATGCGGTAACTGGGGCGGTATTCGCCCACCAGTTTCATGCGCCGCTCCGCCACGAAGGCACGCAGCAGTTCATCGAGCGGTCGTGCAATCTCGCGATCGGCGCGGATCTCGAGCGGCCCGCGTTCCTCGATCAGGCGGATGCCGTGCTCCTTCACGTTGCCGGCGACGATGCCCGAAAACGCGCGGCGCAGGTTGGCGGCGCGCTCGTGCAACGGCATGTCCAGCGTGAGCTTGAGCCCGGCCATCGAGGCGTGGCTCACCTCGAACGGCTGCTGGAACGCGGGCGGGATCTTGAGCAGCCAGTTGAAGTTGTAGGCGTCGCCGGCGCGCCGACGCGAACGGCGCACCGCCTCGAACCCGCGCTGCATCTCGCGCGCCACCTCGGGCGGGTCGTCGACGATGATGCGGTAGCGCTGCTGCGCCTCTGGCCCGAGCGTGGTGCCGATGAAGCGGTCGAGCTGGCGGAAATAGCCCGCGCTCTCGCGCGGTCCGGTGAAAACGAGCGGCAGCGGCTGGCCCGCGTTCGAGGGATCGAGCAGGATCCCGAGCAGGTAGAGGATCTCCTCGGCGGTGCCGGCTCCGCCCGGGAACACGATGATGCCGTGGCACAGCCGGACGAAGGCCTCCAGGCGCTTCTCGATGTCCGGCATGATCACGAGCTGGTTGACGATCGGGTTCGGCGGTTCGGCGGCGATGATGCCGGGCTCGGTGATGCCGATGTAGCGTCCGTCCTTGATGCGCTGCTTCGAGTGACCGATGGTCGCGCCCTTCATCGGCCCCTTCATCGCGCCCGGGCCGCAGCCTGTGCAGACCGAGAGGCCGCGCAGGCCGAGTTCGTAGCCGACGAGCTTGGTGTAGTCGTACTCCTCGCGCGGGATCGAATGGCCGCCCCAGCACACCACCAGGTCCGGGCGGCCCTTGTACTCGAGCGCATGCGCATTCCGGAGGATGCAGAAGATCGCGTTGGTGACGCTCGCGGGGTCGCGCAGGTCGAAGCGCGCGGTGATCTCGTTGTGCGTGTAGACGATGTCGCGCAGCACCGAAAACAGGTGCTCCTTGACGCCGCGGATCATCTCGCCGTCCACGAAGGCGCTGCCGGGTGCGTGATGCATCTCGAGCTTGATCCCCCAGGGCTCGCGAACGATCCTGAGCTCGAACTCCTTGTAGGCCTCGAAGATCAGGCGCGCGTCGTCGATCAGCGTGCCGGAGTTCAGCACCGCAAGCGCGCAGCGGCGAAACAGCGGGTACAGGCCGCCCTGGCCGCGGTCGAGCAGCTTGTCCACTTCCTGTTGCGACAGGTTGTCGAGCACGCCCTTGGGCGACACCCGCGCGCGCACCACCGCCGCGAGGTCGAGCCCCGGCGTGCCGCTCACGGGCGGATCTCGATCGGCGTGCCTTGTCCCGTCAGCAGCCAGAATTCCAGCATGTCCTCGTTGGACAACGCGATGCAGCCGTCGGTCCAGTCGGAGTTGAGGTAGCGGTCGCGCGGGTACTTCGGCACGTTCGGCAGCCCGTGCACCATGATGAGCCCACCCGGCGACCAGCCGTTCCGGCGCGCGAGCACGAGGTCGGCGGGCTCCGGATAGGAGACCTGCACCGCCAGGAAGAAATCGCTCTTGGCGTTGCGGCGCGTGAGGCGGTAGCTGCCCTCGGGCGTGCGGAAGTCGCCCTCGCGTTGCTTGTGCCCGTCGGGCACCAGGCCGAGCGAGACGCGATAGCTCGCGATCATGAGGCCATCGCGCCAGAGTTCCATGCGCCGCTCCGACTTCTTGACCACGATGCGCTCGGCCGGCTGCAGCATCCCGGGCCCGGGCGCGGCCGCGATCGAATCGGCGCGCGCCGCAAACGCGGCGGACGCCATGAGGAGCACCGGAATCAATGACTTGCCGTTCATCTGGCGCGGGATTATAGCGCCGCGGCGCGGGCGCGCCCGTTCAGTCTGCGATCAGTCGAACCGCTTCACAGTTTCGTGCGCTGGCCTCGGCTTCCAGGCGGTAGCGTCCGCCCGGTTCGAGCGCAACCTCCAGCGTGAAGCGGCGCATCGATCCCGACTCGCGTACGGTGCAATCGACCAGCAGTTCGTGCGCGCCGGGAGCGAGTTCGACGCTCGACGCGGAAAGCGGCACGACTTGGCGGTCCACCTGGCGCAGTCGCAGCGTCACCGGCAGCCCGGCCGAGATCGCGGGATCGGCGCGCACGATCGCGCGCCGTTCCGGCGGCAACGGCGCGCCCTCGTACAGGCGCTCGGTCGCGCAGCCGGACAGCACGGCTGCGGCGGCGACGGCGGGGAAAAAAGGCGGCCCGAAGGCCGCCTGGGAGGTCACGCGCAGCTCCTGGTGTCAGGAGCCGCCGGGCGGGGACCCGGCTGGCGCGTGATGAAAACCCGACAGGGTCATCCGCATTTCGATTCGCCGCAGGCGAGACAGGTCATGCAGCCGTCCATCAGCACGACCGCGGCCGTGTGGCACTTGTTGCAGAGCTGCGCGCCCTCGGGATAGCCCGACTGCGCGAAGGCGTCCTGCTGCTTGTGCCGCTGTTCCCACTCCTTGCGCTTCGACTCGACCAGCAGGCGCTGCGTGTCGTCCATGCCCGGCTTCTGCATCAGGCCGATGGTCTGCAGGTGGCGCTCGACCACGTAGCCGATCTCCGCGACGATCGACGGCATGAACTTGCCGCCCGGCTGCCAGTAACCGCCGCGCGGGTCGACCACGGCCTTCAGTTCCTCGGTCAGGAAGGCGACGTCGCCGCCCTTCCTGAACACCGCCGAAATGATGCGCGTGAGGGCCACGATCCACTGGAAATGGTCGAGATTCTTCGAGTTGATGAATATCTCGAAGGGCCGGCGATGCTCGTGCTCGGTGCCCTCGTTCAGCACGATGTCGTTGATCGTCAGGTACATCGCGTGGTCCGACACCGGCGTCTTGATCTTGTAGGTCGAGCCGATCAGGACCTCCGGGCGCTC
>JBQTKF010000043.1:0-1563 GCA_052386355.1 Gammaproteobacteria bacterium | reverse complement strand
ACCGGCCGCGCGCGCATCAGTTCCGAGATGCCGAGCTCATCGCGCGCGTGCGCGCCGAGCGCGTCCTTCTCCATCAGCTGCGTGGCGACGCTGGACGCAAGCGTGGGATCGAGCCCGCGACCGACGTCGATCGCCGCGAGTTCGCGGTGCTCGGCTTCCACGTCCTCCTGGAGTTCCTTGCGCTCGCGAGCGAGGTCCGACCGCTCGACGTCCGCCTGCGAACTGACCGATACGTATTCGCCGGCCGCCATCGACATCGCCCCGGCGACGAGTCCCGCAAGGCCCGCGGTCAGCACCGCGGCGCGGCCGGCGCCTGCCGACGCGACGCCGATTACGAGACTCGAGGTCGAGACGATGCCGTCGTTGGCGCCGAGCACCGCGGCGCGCAGCCAGCCGATGCGGCCCGAGCCGTGCCTTTCGCCGTGCCGCACCGGCGGGAATCCCTACTTCTGGTTGACGCCGTAGCGGCCAGTGCCGATCAGGGCGAGCGCGATCGCCGAGAAGAAGAACATGGTCGGCGTCTCGATCTTGAGGGCGCCGGTCTGCTCAACGATGACGAACAGTTCATTCCAGTGCACGATGCCGATCGCGAACAGCATGTTGACTGCGATCAGCCAGGCGCCGATGCGGCCATAGTAGCCGGCGATGACCATGAGCGGCGCGACGACCTCGCCGACGTAAACGCCGTACTTCAGGAATGCCGGCAGGCCGCTCGCTTCGAGGGCGCCGCCGATCCAGTCGATTCCGCCCGTCAGCTTGCCGATGCCGTGCAGCATTATCAGGATACCCAGCGTCAGCCGCAGGATGAGTTTGCCGCTGTCCTCGTTCATGTCGGGGTCTCCGCCGGTACTGGATGTCCGGGCGCGGACAGCATACGTCGTCATGGAGAAACTGCCAAAAGGGCCTTTCCCGCAAGCGATCCGGTCTCAGTGCTGGCGCCCGGCGTGCCGGTGGGCCGACCAGCGCGCGACGAAGGCGAGGAGCAGCCCGACCAGGACCAGGTGGGCGAGGATGCCGTCGATGAACCAGGCCGTGATGAAGGGCGGCGGCGTCGCCCGTGACAGCGGCACGACGAGGTAGTTCATCGCGGCCCAGGTGAGGGCGCCATAGGCGAGTCCCGCGGCGACGGGCCGCGCGACGAGCGCCGGCCAGCGCAGGCAGGCGAGCCAGTAGACTGCGGCCATGCCGAACATGATGAAGAAATGGAGCGCGAGGCCCAGGGTCGCTGTTCCGGCGCCGCCCTCGAACGCCGCGGGGCCGAGCAGGCCTGCCGCGATCGCCTGCAGGATCACGCCCGGCGGCGTGCCGCCATGAAGTTTCCAGAATCCGATCGCGTTGACAATATCGAGCGCCGCAGCGGCGGCGCCACCCAGGAGGACGACGTCGGCAAAGCGCGGGCGCACGGGAGTTCAGCCGGACTTACGCCCCATCACCAGCAGGATCGCGCCGAGCGCGATCGCGCCGCCCGCGGCCCACTTCGGGATCTCGATGCGCTCCTTCTCCTTGAGCGAAAGCTCGACGCCCAGGACCTCGGCCTCGTGCTTTTCCTTGGTGTAGCTGAAC
>JBQTKF010000042.1:0-2132 GCA_052386355.1 Gammaproteobacteria bacterium | reverse complement strand
GCTACGTGGACCGGCAGGGCAGCGTCGAGCAGCGCCAGGGCGACGGCCTGAAAGTCATCGACGGCACGCTGCTCTCGTCGAACGACGGCCTCGTGCTGCGCGGCTCCGACGGGCAGATCCAGGCGCTGCGCGACTGGAGCGGCATGCGCTTCTCCGAGCTGCCCGGCGGGCTGATCACGCGCCCGACGCTCGAATGGGACGTGCTCTCCGCGCGCGGCGGCACCCAGCGCGCGCGCATTGCCTACCAGACCGGCGGCATCACCTGGTGGGCCGACTACAACCTGATCTTCACCGAGGGCGCGGATGCGAACTCGGGATTCGTGGACGTGGGCGCCTGGGTGAGCCTCCTCAACCAGTCGGGCACGGCCTACGAGGACGCGAAGCTCAAGCTGATCGCGGGCGACGTGAACCGGGTGCAGCCGAAGATGAACCAGGTCATGGTCACCGGCTCGCGCGTGCGAGAGATGGCGGCGATGGCCGACGCGCCAGGATTCGAGGAGAAGGCGTTCTTCGAATACCACCTCTACACGCTCGGCCGCCCGGCGACGATCCCGAACAGCTCGACCAAGCAGATCGAACTGTTCGACACCGCGACGCGGGTGCCGGCGAAGAAGCAGCTCGTCTACTACGGAGCGGATACCGGCGGCTACTATGGCGGCCCGATGATCGACCGCGAGTTCGTGCCGTCATCGAACGACGACGTGGACGTCTGGCTCACGTTTCGCAACGACAAGGCATCCGGCATGGGCATGCCGCTGCCGGCCGGGCGCATCCGCGTGTCGCAGCAGGACAAGGCGGACGGCAGCCTCGAGTTCATCGGCGAGGATGCGATCGAGCACACGGCGAAGGACGAGGACCTGCGCGTCAAGCTCGGCACCGCCTTCGACGTCGTGGGCGAGCGGCGCCAGACCGACTTCACCGTGAACAGCAAGGGCCGCGTGATGGAGGAGGCCTTCGAGATCAAGGTGCGCAACCACAAGGAACAGGCGGTCGAGGTGATCGTGCGCGAGAATCTCTACCGCTGGAGCAAGTGGACGCTCCTGACGCAATCGTACCCATCCAACAAGAAGGACGCGCGCACCATCGAGTTCCCGGTGAAGGTCCCCGCGGGCGGGGAAGCGGTCGTGACCTACCGCGTGCGCTACACCTGGTAGGGGTCGATCGCGAGTTCGGCGCCGACCGCGAGCGTTTCGCCGACGCCGCCGGCCACGATGCAGTTCTGGCCGAACACGACGCCCTTGTGCTTGCGGTCCCAGCGGTAGGTCTTGAGCGTCCTGAGCGGCTCCTGGCGCAGGTCGCGCGCGCCGCTCTGCTGGTCGGTCGTCGTGGTCGAGCAGCGCGTGCATTGCTTGACGCCGCGTAGCGCCACGCGGCCGAAGCGGAAAACGGTCATCGCGTCCTCGGCGTAGGGGCCGACGCCCTCGATCACCACGTTGGGCCGGAAGCGGTTCATCGGCAGCGGCGCAGGCAGCCGCCGGTTCAGGTCCTCGAGCGAGGCGCGCGAGATCATCAGGATCGGGAAGCCGTCGCTGAAGGCGACCGGCTGCGGCTCGGGACCGGCGTATTCGGGATTCGCGAGACGCGGCACCGATTCCTCGATGCGCACTAGCCGCAGCGGCTCGCCCATGAGCGCGAGCAGCCAGTCCGCGGCATCGTCGCCGGCATCCACGCCGACGCAGCTGTCCTTCCAGATCTGCACCTGCCGGCGCTTGCCGTCGTGGCGCGGTTCGATCACGAGCGGCGGCTGGTTTTCGGTGGTGAGCCGCAGCCGCCCGCCGCCCACCGCGGTCACGATTGCGGTGAGCCGCGGATGCGTGCGCTGGGTGATGAAACGATTGCCGGAATCCACGATCATCCAGCGCCGGTCCCATTCGAAGCCGGTCGGCACGATGCGCACGTCCTTCACGTCGATACCGCGGCAGGACTTGACCGGGTAGATGTGAAGGCTGGCGAGGCGGGCGGTCTGCATGAGCTCAGCGGCCGGCTTTCAGCCTGAAGTCGAAGCTGCCGTAGTGCAGGTAGTTGGCCCAGTCGGCCGACGGCAGTTCGCGCACTGCCCGGCGCGCGGCGTTCAGCGCGTCGCCGATCGAGCGGCCCTTGGCGAGGTCGCGGTAGATCGAGGTCGCGAAGGT
>JBQTKF010000041.1:0-14236 GCA_052386355.1 Gammaproteobacteria bacterium | reverse complement strand
CCGACCGGCAGCCCCAGCTTGCCGAACAGGATCTCCTGGAGCTGCTTCGGCGAGTCCAGGTTGAAGGGCTGGCCGGCGGATTTGTGGGCATCGGCCTCGAGTTCGGTCAGGCGTTTCGCGATCTCGCTGGTCTGCTTCCTGAGACGCGCGCGATCCACGAGCACGCCGCGATGCTCCATCTCGAGCAGCACCGGCACTAGCGGCTGCTCGATCTCCTCGTAGACCCTGAGGAGCCGCTCTGCCTTCTTCAGCGCGGCGTGCAGGACGTGGTGCAACTGAAGCGTGACGTCGGCGTCCTCGGCCGCATACTCGGCGGCTTCCTTGAGCGCGACCTGGTTGAAGGTGATCTGCTTCGCGCCCTTGCCGGCGACGTCCTCGTACTTGATGGTATCGATGCCGAGGTAGAGCTTTGCGCAGGAGTCCATGTCGTGGCGGGTGGCGTTCGAGTTCAGTACGTAGGATTCGAGCATGGAGTCGTAGCGCATGCCGCCGAGCTCGATGCCGTGGTTCCTTAGCACGTGCGCGTCGTACTTGAGGTGGTGGCCGACCTTCGGACGGTCGCCGGATTCCAGCAGCGGCTTGAGTTTCGCGAGCGTCTTCTTGCGGTTCAGTTGCTCCGGCGCGCCGGGATAGTCATGCGCCAGCGGCAGGTAGGCGGCATGGCCCGGCTCAATGCAAAACGACATGCCGACGATTTCGGCCTGCATGTAGTCGAGGCTCGTAGTCTCGGTGTCGAACGCAAACAACGCGGCCTTTTCGAGCTTTGCAAGCCAGGCATCGAGTTGCTTCTGCGTCGTGATCGATTCGTACTGCCGCGCAGGCAACTCCGGCCGCGACAACGTCTCGCTCGCGCGGCCGGAAATAACGCGCTCGCTCGCCGTGTCCCGGCCGTCGGCGGCCTGCGCGGCAGTGCCAGTCAGTTGACGAAGGAGCGAGTTCATTTCGAGGCGCTTGTAAAGCGCAGAAAGTGTCTCGACATTCGGCGGCTTGCGCGTCAGCTCCGCGGGCTTGAGCGGCAGGTCGAGATCGCGGCGGATGGTCGCGAGCTTGCGGGACAGTTCAAGCGTGTCGAGGTTCTCGCGCAGGCTTTCCCCGACTTTCCCCTGGATGTCCTTGGCGTGCTGGATGAGCTTGTCGAGGCTCTCGTACTCATTCAGCCATTTCGCGGCGGTCTTGGGCCCGACCTTGGGCACGCCCGGGATGTTGTCGGAGGCATCGCCGACGAGCGCGAGGTAGTCCACGATCTGCAAGGGCAGCACGCCGAACTTGGCCTTCACGCCCGCGCGGTCGAGCTTCGTGTCGAACATGGTGTTGACGATCGTGATGTCGTCGTTGACGAGCTGCGCCATGTCCGTGTCGCCGGTCGAGATCACGACCTGCATGCCGGATTTCGCCGCGCGCCCGGCGAGCGTGCCGATCACATCGTCGGCCTCGACCCCGGAAATGCGCAGGAGCGGGAGCCCGAGCGCCGGGATTGCCTCGATCAAGGGCTCGATCTGCGCGCGCAGTTCGTCGGGCATCGGCGGGCGGTGCGCCTTGTACTCCTCGAAGATGTCGTCGCGGAAGGTGCGGCCCGGCGCGTCCATGACGATCGCGATGTGTTCCGGGTCTTCTTCCTTCAGAAGCTTGTTCAGCATGTTGAGGACGCCGAGCACCGCGCCGGTCGGGATCCCGGTCGTGGTCGAAAGCGGCGGCAGCGCAAAGAACGCGCGATAAAGGTAGGATGAGCCGTCCACCAGCCAGAGCTTCTTCGGCTTGCTCATGGCCTAGCGGCCCGCGAGCGGGCCGGACTTTTTCTCCGTGTCCTCGTCTTCCTGGGATGCCGGTTCCTGCGCCGGCGGCGCATCGGGTTGCGGCGTGGGCGCGGGCGCGCCGGGGCCCCGGATCTCGACCGGCGTCTCGACGCCTTCGTCAGGCAGGTAGAGGGCGCCGGTCTGGCCGCAGGCGGCAAGCAGCAATGCGAGCGGCAGGACGGCAAGGCGCATCGCAGCAGTATACGAAATAGGGGACGCACTCCTATTTCCAGGAGGGGACAGTCCACCTTTTTCCGCTGCGCGGAAAAGGGGACAGTCCCCTTATCGGGGGTGGCGGTCGATGACGGCGATGGTCAGGCGCGAGACGCAGATGAGCCGCTGGTTGTCGTCGCGGATCTCGATGCTCCAGACCTGGGTACGCCGGCCAATATGGATCGGGCTCGCGCGGCCGTACACATGGCCCTGGATTGCGGGGCGCAGGTGGTTGGCGTTGATCTCGACCCCGACGACCTGGAAGCGTTCGCGATCCACGCACATCGAGCCGCCGATACTGCCGAGCGTCTCGGCGAGCGCGACCGAGGCGCCGCCATGCAGGATGCGATCCGGCTGCACCGTGCGCCGGTCCACCGGCATGCGCGCCAGCACGTAGTCCTCGCCGATCTCCATGAACTCGATTCCGAGGTGCTCGCCGAGCGTGCCGTGCTCGAAGTTGCGCACTTCCTCGAGCGTGAATTGCCGGAACCAGATGCTCATGGCTGAGTTTCCCCGTTTCGGTTAGTGTACCCGCCGCACGGCAAGCATTGGCAGCGATGAACGCAGAATACGCCGTCCCCGCCGCTCCACGCCCGGCCATCGCGGTCGCCGGCAGCGGCCTGAATTTCCCGGTCCGGCGTATTTTCTGCGTCGGGCGCAACTACGCCGAACACGCGCGCGAAATGGGATTCAAGGACCGCGCGCCGCCGTTCTTCTTCATGAAGCCCGCGGACGCCGTGGTCGCGAGCGGTGCCGCCGTGCCGTATCCGCCGAGAACTGCGAGCCTGCACCACGAAATCGAACTGGTCGTCGCGCTCGGGAGCGGCGGACGCGAGGTGGCGGCGGGCGATGCATTCGGGCTCGTGTTCGGCTACGCCGTCGGCAACGACCTGACGCGCCGCGATGTGCAGGCCGCGGCGAAGGACGCGGGCCGTCCCTGGGATACGGCCAAGGGCTTCGATCACGCAGCGCCGGTCTCGTCGATCGCGCCGGCGGCGGGTCGCGGGCATCCCGCGAAAGGCCGCATCTGGCTCGAGGTGAACGGCGAGCCGCGCCAGCAGGGCGATCTTGCGGACATGATCTGGAACGTGCCCGAGATCATCGCCGAGCTTTCGACCTGGTTCACGCTCGCGGCAGGGGACCTCATATTTACCGGTACGCCGGCGGGCGTCGGTCCGCTGGTGGCCGGCGATCGCGTGCGCGGGGGCGTGGACGGCGTCGGCATCCTCGAGCATACGGTCTCCACGCGATGAAGCTCTTCTCGTATTTCAGGAGTTCCGCCGCCTGGCGCGTGCGCATCGCGCTCGCGTACAAGGGCCTCCCGCACGGCACGATTCCCGTGCATCTCACGCGCGACGGCGGGCAGCAGAAGAGCGAGTCCTACCTCGAGGCGAACCCGCAGGGCCTGGTGCCCGCACTCGAAGAGGACGGGCAGGTGTTCAGCCAGTCGCTCGCGATCATCGAGTACCTCGAGGAGACCCACCCGGAGCCGCCGCTACTGCCGCACGACTTCCCGGGGCGGGCGCGCGTGCGCCAGATGGCGCTCGGGATCTCCTGCGACATCCATCCGCTGCAGAACCTGCGCGTGCTCAACTACCTGCGCGGGCCGCTCGCGCAGGACGAGGGCCCCGTCGCCGACTGGGTGCGTCACTGGATCGCAGAGGGTTTCCGCGCGCTCGAGGAGCTCGCGCGCCGCCACGGCGACGGCCGGACACATCTCTACGGCGGCAGCGTCACGCTTGCGGACGTCTGCCTGGTGCCGCAGATGTACAACGCGCGGCGTTATCATCTGGACCTGAAGCAGTTTCCCGTGCTCGTCGCGATCGACGCGCACCTGATGACGCTGCCCGCGTTCTCCACCACGCGCCCCGAGGCGCAACCGGACGCCGAATGACCGATCCGCGCAAGCCGCACGACGACCCGATGGCCGGGATCCACTGGGATCTAGAGCGCGGGATGAGCTACAGCCAGTACCTCCAGCTCGACCGGGTGCTCGACGCGCAGCGCCCGGTCTCGGGCCAGCATGACGAGATGCTGTTCATTATCATCCACCAGGCGAGCGAGCTGTGGATGAAGCTCCTGCTGCACGAACTGCTCGCGATCCGCGCGCAGGTGAAAGCCGACGACCTGGAGCCCGCATTCAAGATGTGCGCCCGCGTCGCGCGCGCCCAGGCGCAGCTGATCCAGTCCTGGGACGTGCTGGGCACCATGACGCCCGCGGATTACATGCGTTTTCGCGACGCGCTCGGGCAGAGCTCCGGTTTCCAGTCCTGGCAGTACCGGCGCATCGAGTTCCTGCTCGGCAACAAGGACGAGCGCATGATCGGCGTGCACGCGAACGAGCCGGCAACGCACGCGCTCCTGAAGAAGGACCTGGCGACGCCTTCACTCTACGACGAGTCATTGCGGCTGCTGGCGCGCCGCGGCTTCGATATGCCGCGCGAGCGCATCGAACGTGACTGGTCGCAGCCCTACGAGGCGCATCCTGCGGTCGAAGCCGCGTGGCTTTCGATCTACCGCGATTCGAGCAAGCACTGGGACCTGTACGAACTCGCGGAAAAGCTGGTGGACCTGGAGTACCGGCTCCAGCAATGGCGCTTCGCGCATCTGAAGACGGTCGAGCGGATCATCGGCTTCAAGCGCGGCACCGGCGGTTCGACCGGCGTAGGGTACCTCGCGCACGTGCTGACCAGAGGATTCTTCCCGGAGCTGATCAGCCTGCGGACGTCGATCTAGCAAGGATCCGAACGCTTGCCCAGGCGCCGCATCATCGTCCGTGCCCTCGGGCTCGTCATCCTCGGCGCCATCGCCGTGCCGTTCCTGCATGAACCCGGCTATTCCGGGTCGATTTCGATTGACGGACGAATCCTCGTCTTCGCGCACCGCGGCTTCGGCAACCACGCGCCGGACAACAGCCTGGCGGGCGCACGGATCGCGGTCCAGCAAGGCCTCGACGGAGTGGACGTGGATGCGCAGCTGACGCGGGATGCAGAGATCGTGATCTTTCACGACGTATCGCTGGAACGATTCACGCACGGCCAGGGCAGGGTGGATGCGAAGAGCCTGGAGGAGCTTCGCGCCTACGATCTCGCGGAAAAGTACGGGCACGGCTTCAAGGATGCCCGCATCGCCTCGTTCGAGGATTTCGTCGCGGAACTGACGCCGGATGCGCTGCTGATGGTCGAACTGAAGGTACCCGGCTTCGCGGATACCGGCATCGAAAGGCGGGCGATCGACATCATCGCGAGGCACCAGGCTTTCGATCGCGTCTACCTGAGTTCATTCAATCCCGTGGTCCTGTGGCGACTCGAGCGCCTGGAACCCCGCATCCGCACGGTTTTCGCATTCATGGATACCGGCTGGGATCCGAAACGCGTCGCCGAGACCCGCCCCGAAGACCGCGTGACGCTTCCCTGGTACCTGAGAAACGACGTCACCCGAAGGGCCATCCGCAATCTCGTCGGGCCCGATGCGCTCAGCATCCGCCACGATGTCGATGAGGACACCATCGAGGCGCTGCTGGCGAAGGGCTATCCCGTATTCCTGTGGCCCGTCAATGAGGAAGCCGAAATCCGGCGCGCCCTGTCCCGCCGGCCATTCGCCGTCATTTCCGACGAGCCGATGCTGGCGCTCAGGCTGCGCGATCAGTCCGCGGACTGAGGACCGTACTTCTCGTACCAGGCATTGGAAAGCAACCCCGCCGGGTCGAAGCGGCGCTTGAGCTCGAAGAACCGGTCCACCTCCGGGTAGGCGGCGCGAAGCTGCTCCGGCGAGTAGTGGAGCTGGTACGGCAGGTAGAAAGTGCCGCCGTGCCGGATGGCGAGGTCGATCAATTCGCGCGTTGCCTGCTCGAGCCGCCGGCTGTCGCCGTCTTCCAGCTTCTGGTTGAAATAGAGCACGAAAGCGATCCGGTCGTCCTTGGCGTAGGGAAGCGCCGTCACGGTGTCCTTCGTGACGATGCGCAGCGTGACGTTCACGAGGTTCACGTCGGTGTCCATGACGATCCGCCGCAGGCCGTCGATGAACGCGGGGGTCTCGTCGAGCGGGATGAAGTACTCCTGGAGGATGTTGGTGTCGTCGAGCCGCGTGTCCAGGTACTCCATCGACTGGTTCATCTTCTGGTTGCGGCTCGCGACGCAGACTTCCGCCGGCTTGCCGCCGGTCTCGTCGACGACGTCGACGCAGGTGTGCACGCCGGGCTCCAGATGCTTCTCGACGTTCCAGCGGATCCAGCGCCCGATCCCGCCGGTCTTCGACACGTTGAAGATCAGGCGCTTGAGCGCGACCTTGGCCGGCGGACCGAGCGGTTCCGGCGGAATGTCGAGGTCCGTGTGCTCATAGGTGTGAACTGCCGTCTCCGCGAGGTACGTGTCCGGCGCGATCGACAGGCGCGCGTACATCAGCGCGACGCGCGGGTTGCCGATGACGTTGCGGCGGAAGTAGTCCGGAAACCTGCCGAAGTCGAGGTACTCCGTCTTCCACGCATAGACGTCGTTCGGCACGATGTCGAGCGTCGCATCGAGGATGATCCCTGCCAGTCCGTAGCCCCCCAGCACGGCGCCGAAGAGCTCCGGATTCTCGGTGGCACTCGCCGCTACCACCTCGCCCGACGTGAGCATGACCCTCAGCGAGCGAACGGTCGGGGCGATCTGCCCCGGGTCATGGGCGACGCCGTGGGCATTGACGCTGAGCGTGCCGCCGACCGTGAAGATGTTGATCGATTGCATCGCCTTCACGGCCAGGCCCATCGGGTCGAGGACGGCCTGCACCTCCTTCCAGGTCGCGCCGCTGCCGACGGTCATCGTCATCGCGTCCCGGTCGACGCGGATGCCATCCAGTCCCCGCATGTCGAGCACCAGGCCGCCCCTGGAAAAACTGTGACCTCCCATGCTGTGCCGCTCGCCGGCCGGCGTCACCTTGAGGGAATTCCCGCGCGCGAGGGCGAGAGCGCCGCGCAGGTCGTCTTCCGACCGGATCTCGATGACCGCGTAGACCGGCGTGCGGTTGAGGCAACTCGCGTCGTTGATCTCGCCGCCCCGCTGCAGCACGGTGAGTGTGCTGCCGTCGAGCGATTCGTAGGAGACGGCCAGGCCCGCCGCATCGCCCCTGAGCGGGTAGGTGTAAATGCAGGGCCGCTCCCCGAGCGGGGCGGCTGCAAACCGGTAGATGAAGACGCTGGCCGCGACGACCAGCGCCAGCAACAGGACGAGCCCCGCGCGCAGCGCGGGGCGACTGCTCCGGCGTATACTCCCGGCGGTATTTATCGGGGGTGCCACTCGATGAACAGCGCTTCGCTGACCGTGCGCAATCTGACCTGGGCGTATTTCGTGCTATTCGTGCTGCTGGTCGGCATGAACTATATGCCATTCATCATGGCGGAGAATGGCAAAGTCTTCGGGTTTTTCAAGCTGGAACCGGAGGGCAACGTCCTGCATGTGCTGTCGGGCATCTGGGCGTTCCTGGCGGCCGTCACGTCGCGCAATGCGCAGCTCTTCTATTTCCGCGTATTCGGCACCGCCTATTTCCTCGATGGCGTCGTCGGACTGCTGTTCGGCAGCGCGTACCTCAACCTGAACATCTTCGACCCGGACCGCGTGCCCGTGGCCGACCTGGTGACCCGCCTGGTGGTCAACGCCCCGCATCTCGCGATCGGCGGCCTGGCGATGTTCATCGGCTTTCGCCTCCATCGGAAGATTCCTTAGCGGCACGCCGGCCGGAAGTCCCGGGTGACGCCTGCATCGGCGAGACTGAGGCGGGTCGCGCTCGCGGCGCTCGCACTTGCGCTCGCTGCCGCGGCGGCGGCGCTGCTGTTCCGGGTGCCGTCGAACGACCGCCAGTGGTCCCTCGACCAGCAGCGGCTGCCGGTCGCGGAAGTTGCCGGCGATACCGTGACGCTCAGGAACATCCGGAACTTCTCGTACCGTTCCGAGTACGACTTCTCGCCCGCCTACTACGACCGGACCTTCAGCCTCGAGGACGTGGTCGACGTCGACTACATCGTCGAGCCGCTCGCCAGCGTCGCGGCGGCGCACACGTTCCTGAGCTTCGGCCTCCGAAGCGGTGAGCGGATCGCGATCTCGGTCGAGATCCGCAAGCAGGGCGGGGAAGTCTTCAATCCGCTGCTCGGCCTCTTCAACGAATACGAGCTCATGTACGTCGTGGCCGACGAACGCGACGTCGTCGCATTGCGCGTCATCCATCGCGGCAATCCGGTCCACGCCTACCCGACGACGGCGACCCCGCCCCAGGCACGGGCGCTGCTCGCGGATATGCTCGCGCGGCTCAACCAGATTGCCGCGGAGCCGGAGTTCTACAACACGCTCACCAACAACTGCGCGACGAACATCGCGGCGCACGTCAATGCCATCGCGCCGCGCAGCGTGCCGTGGAACTGGCGGCTCCTGCTTCCCAGGACGTCGGATGCCTACGCCCAGCGACTGGGGTTGATCGCGCAGGGCCAGCTGCTCGAGGAGGCGCGCGCGCGGTATCGGGTCAACGAAGCCGTCCGCAGGCACCCGGACGACCCGGACTTTTCGCGCAGGATCAGGGAAGGGCGATAGCAGCGCGCCCGGTGCGGTTCAGGCGACGCGCACCGGGATCTTGAGCTGCCTGATCTTCTCGCCCCAGATCCGGGGGCCGGTCTGGTGCACCGATTCCCCGCGCGCGTCCACCGCGACCGTCACCGGCATGTCCTTGACCTCGAACTCGTAGATCGCCTCCATCCCGAGGTCCTCGAACGCGACCACGCGCGATTTGCGGATCGCCTTCGAAACGAGATACGCGGCGCCGCCGATCGCAATCAGGTACGCGGCCTGGTGCTTCCTGATCGCCTCGATCGCGACCGGTCCGCGCTCCGCCTTGCCGATCATGGCGAAGAGCCCGGTCTTCGCGAGTATCAGTTCGGTGAACTTGTCCATGCGCGTTGCGGTCGTGGGGCCGGCCGGGCCCCCTGTCTCGTTGTTCAACCGATCCACCGGGCCGGCGTAATAGATGACGCGGCCCTTCAGGTCGACGCCCTCGGGCAGCGCCTTGCCCGAATTCAGCAACTCCGCGAGGCGCTTGTGCGCGGCGTCGCGGCCAGTGAGCATGCGGCCGGAGAGCAGGAGCGTCTGGCCGGGCTTCCAGCCCGCGACCTCTTCGCGCGTCAGCGCATCGAGGTTCACGCGCCGTGCGTCCTTCGCGGGCTTCCAGTGCAGGTCGGGCCAGGTCTCGAGCGGCGGCGGGTCGAGCGCGACCGGGCCGCTGCCGTCGAGCACGAAATGCGCATGCCGGGTCGCCGCGCAATTCGGGATCATCGCGACCGGTTTCGAGGCCGCGTGCGTCGGGAAAGTCTTGATTTTGACGTCGAGCACGGTCGTGAGGCCGCCGAGACCCTGCGCGCCGATGCCGAGTGCATTCACCTTCTCGTAGAGCTCGATGCGCAGCTCCTCGAGCTGGTTCTTCGGCCCGCGCTCAAGGAGCTCGTGCATGTCGATGGGCTGCATCAGCGCTTCCTTCGCGAGCACCATGGCCTTGTCGGCGGTGCCGCCCACGCCGATGCCGAGCATGCCGGGCGGGCACCAGCCGGCGCCCATCCCGGGCACGGTCTCGAGCACCCAGTCCACGATCGAATCCGAGGGATTCAGCATCGTGAACATCGCCTTGTTCTCGGAGCCGCCGCCCTTGGCGGCGACCGTCACCTCGACGCGATTGCCGGCGACCATCTCGACGTGCACCACCGCGGGCGCGTTGTCGCCGGTGTTCTTGCGTGTGAAGAGCGGGTCCGCGACGATCGAGGGCCGCAGGCGGTTTTCGTCGTCGAGGTAGCCGCGGCGCACGCCCTCGTCCACGAGTTCCTGCAGGCTCTTGTGCGTGTCCCAGCGCAGGTCCATGCCGGCCTTGATGAATACGTTGACGATGCCGGTGTCCTGGCAGATCGGGCGATGGCCCTCGGCGCACATCCGCGAGTTCGTCAGGATCTGCGCTATTGCGTCCTTCGCGGCAGGCGACTGCTCGCGTTCGTACGCGCGGCCGAGATGCGCGATGTAATCGGCGGGGTGGTAGTAGGAGATGAACTGGAGCGCGTCGGCGACGCTCTGCACGAAATCGGCTTCGCGGATCACCGGGCCCGGCATGGGCCCATCATATCACCGCAGGAATGCCGCCCCGCGCGTCAGGAAGGTGTAGTCGCCTTCGATCGCCATGAAGCCGATCAGGATCAGGAGGCACAGCGGCGGCACCAGGATCGCGAGCTTGAGCGCGAGCCGCTCCCAGGCCATGTGCATGAAAATGGCGACGATGAAGCCCGCCTTCAGCAGCATGAACAGAATGATCAGCGACCAGCGCAACATGCCCTGCAGGCGGTAGTAGTCCACGAGGTAGGAAAACGTGGACAGCACGAACAGCAGGATCCAGATCCACAGGTAGATCGCGAGCGGATGCTGCTGGCCTTCTTTGGCGTGGTCGGTCATGCGGCGCTACCAGAGATAGAAGAATGCGAAGATGAACACCCAGACGAGGTCGACGAAGTGCCAGTACAGGCCCGCGACCTCGACCGTTTCGTAGGTGCCGCGCTTGTCGTAGAAGCCGCTCCCCACGCGTTTCGCGGTGACCAGCAGGTAGATGACGCCGGCCGTCACGTGGCAGCCGTGGAATCCCGTGATCATGAAGAACGCGGAGCCGAACTGCGGCGCGCCCCACGGGTTCTCCCAGGGCCGCACGCCCTCCGTGATCAGCTTGGTCCACTCGAATGCCTGCATGCCGACGAAGGTCGCGCCGAGCACGGCGGTCGCGACCAGCAGCATCACGGTGCGGCGCTTGTCGCGGCGATAGCCGTAGTTCACCGCGAGCGCCATCGTGCCGCTCGAGGTGATCAGCACGAAGGTCATGATCGCGATCAGGATCAGCGGGATGTTCTGCCCGAACAGGTGCAGCGCGAACACCTCGCTCGGGAACGGCCACGGCTCGGTCGTGGACATGCGCACGTTCATGTACGCGGTCAGGAAGCAGGTGAAGATGAAGGTGTCGGAGAGCAGGAAGATCCACATCATCGCCTTCCCCCACGGCACCGGGAAGGCATTCTTGTCGGCGGCGAAGTCCGCCGCGACCTGCTGCAGCGGAGGTAGGGCGGCGGCTTGGGCGTCGTGGGCCATTCGTCGGGATTCCTCTTATAGGAACAGCAGCACGCCGAACACGGCGAGCCAGACCAGCAGCAGGAAATGCCAGTAGGTGGCGCAGAGCGACAGGCTCTGGCGCAGGCCGGCGAGCTCCGCGCCGCCGCCGAACCGACCGGCCGTGCGGCCGAGCACGTAAAGGCCGCCGACCAGGTGCAGGCCATGCAAGGTCGTGAGCACGTAGAAGAAGGCGATCGCCGGGCTGCCCTGGATGAAGTAGAGCGAGGGCCCGATCGCCTGCCAGCTCATGAACTGGCCGACGAGGAAGGCGATGGTGAGCACGGCCCCGGCGAGCAGGGCATTGCGCGCGGCGTCGCGCCGGCCGCGCCCGGCGAGCCCCGACGCAAGCTGCATCGCGACGCTCGCCCCGAGCAGCACCAGCGTGTTGTACCAGAGCAGGTTCGGGATCGTCAGGTGGCACCAGCCGAGGCCGTGGTGCATGCGCATCGCGTAGGCGGAGATGAACAGGCTGAAGAGCGACGTGACTACCGCCATGAAGATCCAGAGGCCGATGCGCGCCGGCGACGCCTTGATCGCGCCGACATCGCCCTCGGTGTCGCCAAGCCACGGCTTTGCCGTCAGCCGGCTCGCGACGACAAACCAGATGACGACGCCCGTGACGAGCGCGACGAAAATCGCGGTGTTGCTCAACGCTTCCTGCCGTGATCGCGTCCGGCGCCGAGCTTCGGGTCGACCGGCACGTTCTGCGGGATGAAGTCGTCCGGCGCGCCGGGCACGCTGTAGTCATAGGCCCAGCGGTGCACTTCCGGGAGCTTGGCGCCCCAGTTGCCGTGCTTCGGCGGCGTGTCCGGCGTCTGCCATTCGAGCGTGGTCGCCTTCCAGGGATTCGAAGGCGCCTTTTCGCCATTCCTCAGGCTCACGATCATGTTGTACAGGAAGATCAGCACCGAGCCCGCGACCACGAGTGCGGCGATCGTGATCGCCGCGTTCACCGTGTGCACCGAGTCCGGCAGGAACTCGGTGTCGCCGAGGGCGTAGTAGCGGCGCGGCACGCCCAGGATCCCGAGGTAGTGCATCGGCAGGTAGATCGCGTAGGTGCCGAGGAAGGTCAGCCAGAAATGCATCTTGCCGAGCGTCTCGTTGTACATGCGCCCGGTGATCTTCGGGTACCAGTGGTAGATCGCCCCGAACACCACCAGGATCGGCGACACGCCCATCACCATGTGGAAATGGCCGACTACGAAGTAGGTGTCGGACAGCGGCAGGTCCACGGTCACGTTGCCGAGAAAGAGGCCCGTCAGCCCGCCGTGAATAAACGTGAAGATGAAGCCGATCGCGAACAGCATCGGCACCCGCAGGTGGATGTTGCCCTTCCAGAGCGTCAGCACCCAGTTATAGACCTTGATCGCGGTCGGCACCGCGATGATGAGCGTCGTGGTCGCGAAGAAGAACCCGAAGTAGGGATTCATGCCGGACACGTACATGTGGTGCGCCCACACCACGAACGACAGGCCGCCGATCGCGAGGATGGCCCAGACCATCATGCGGTAGCCGAAGATGTTCTTGCGTGCGTGCGTCGAGAGCAGATCCGAGACGATGCCGAAGGCCGGCAGCGCGACGATGTACACCTCCGGGTGACCGAAAAACCAGAACAGGTGCTGGAACAGCAGCGGACTGCCGCCGTCGTATCCCGGGGACTCGCCCATGGACGAGATCGCCGGCATGAAGAAGCTGGTGCCCAGGGTGCCGTCGAGCGTCATCATGATCGCGGAGACGAACAGCGCAGGGAACGCGAGCAGGCCCAGGATCGTCGCCATGAAGATGCCACACACCGAGAGCGGCATGCGCATCAGCGTCATGCCGCGACAGCGCGCCTGGAGCACGGTCGTCACGTAATTGAGCCCGCCCATGGTGAACGCGACGATGAAGGTCGCGAGCGAGGCGAGCATCAGGATGATGCCCCAGCCCGCGCCCGGCGTGCCGGGCAACACCGCCTGCGGCGGGTACAGCGTCCAGCCGGCGCCGGTCGGGCCGCCGGGCACGAAGAAGCTCGCCAGCAGGATGATCACCGCGAGCAGATACACCCAGAAGCTCAGCATGTTCATGTACGGGAACACCATGTCCCGGGCGCCGCACATGAGCGGGATCAGGTAATTGCCGAAGCCGCCGAGGAACAGCGCGGTCAGCAGGTAGATCACCATGATCATGCCGTGCATGGTGATGAACTGGTAATAGCGGTTCGGGTCCACGAAGTGGAATTCGTCCGGAAAACCGAGCTGGAGCCGCATCAGTCCCGACAGCACGAGTGCGACCAGGCCGACGAAGATCGCGACCAGGGAATACTGGATCGCGATGACCTTGTGATCCTGGCTCCATATGTACTTCAGGAAGAAGGTATGCGGATCGTGAATCGGCGCATCACGATCGGCGATTGCGACATGTGCCATCAGTTCCCCCTCCCGGGCGCCATCGCGGTGCGCGCCGGCTCGGGTTCGAGCGTGTTGATGTAGGCGACGAGGTCGCGGATCGCGTCGTCATCCTTCAGCATGCCGGTCAGCGTCGCCATCTGCCAGCCGTAGAAGTCCCGGCGATGCGCGCCGCGGATGCCCTGCTTGAAATTCTGGAGCTGCCGGACCATGTACCAGTCGGACATCTCCGCGAGCCGCGGCGCGTTGAGCGCCCAGATGCCCTGGCCCTGGCGGCCGTGGCAGGCGGCGCAGGTCGTGTAGAGCGAACGGCCGCGCCCGGCGTCGCCCGCAACCGTGGCCTGCGGCTCGTGACCGGGCAGCGTCTCGACATAGGCGGCGAGGTTGCGGATCGCGGTCTCGTCCGGAAGCATCGCTGCGAACGGGCGCATCTGGGCGCCGTACATGTCCTGCGGATGCGTGCCGCGCAGCCCTTCGCGGAACGCCATGAGCTGGCGGCGCACGTACCAGGCGCCCTGGCCGGCGAGCCGCGGCGCGTTGAGCGCCGGGTTGCCCTCGCCGGAGGGACCGTGACAGGCCATGCAGACCGCGTACTGCGCGGCGCCCGCGGCCGGGTCCGCGGAGGCAAGCGCCTGCGACTCGGAGAATGTCGGCTGCGTCGCGAGCCAGGCGTCGAAGTCATCCCGCGCGG
>JBQTKF010000040.1:0-61587 GCA_052386355.1 Gammaproteobacteria bacterium | reverse complement strand
AACGCTGGATCGGCCTGCCAAATGGCATGAACATCGCGGTGCAGGGCGACGGCGACTGGATGCCGCCGAATGGCACGGTGCTCGTCAAGCATTTCCGGCTCAACAACCTGCTGGTCGAGACACGATTGTTCATGCGCCACCCGGACGGCGTCTGGGCCGGCTACACCTTCGAGTGGTATCCTGGGCAAACCGAAGCCATGCGCGTGACGGGCGGCAAGACCGTCAACATCGGCGGCCAGAATTACGTGTTCCCGAGCGAGGGCCAGTGCATCCAGTGCCACACGCAGGCGGCGGGATTCAGCCTGGGCCTCGAGACCGCGCAGCAGAACGGCAATCACCTCTACCCGCAAACCGGGCGCACGGCGAACCAGATCACGACGCTGAATGCGATCAACGTGCTGTCGCCGCCGGTCGCCGCGAACCCGCCGGCTTACGCCGATCCGGCGGACACGACGCAAAGCCTCGGCAATCGCGCTCGCGCCTACCTGCACACGAACTGCGCCAATTGCCACCGCCCGGGCGGCAACACGCCGGTTGCGATCGACCTGCGCCATTCCACGGCGCTCGCCCAGACCGGGGCCTGCGACGTGCCGCCGGCCGCGGGCGATCTCGGCATCGCGAACGCGCGCATCATCGCGCCGGGCGACGACACCCGCTCGGTGCTGCTTGCGCGCATGGCGCGCCGCGGAGACGCATTCCAGATGCCGCCGATCTCGAGCACCGTGCGGGACACGGCGGGCGAGCAGCTGATCGGAGCCTGGATCGACTCGCTGACCTCCTGCCAGTAGCGCTCAGCCTCGCGCGAGCGGCAGCACCGTCGATTCCTTGATCACGGTGACGACGATCGAGGAATTCACCGACTGCACGTGCGGGATCTTGGACAGGTGGTCGAGGAAGAAGGCCTCGGATTCCTTCATGTCGTGCGTGACGATGCGCAGGCAGAAGTCCCACTCGCCGGTCAGCGTGCAGCAGTCGAGCACTTCGGGCCGGTCGCGGATCGCGCGTTCGAACTGCGCGAGCGCGTCGCGTCCCTGGTTCGAGAGGCGCACGTGCACGTAGACCATCACGCCGAGGCCGAGCGCCTCGCGGTCGAGGAGGGCGACGCGCTTCCTGATCACGCCGGCTTCCTCGAGCTGCTGTATGCGCCGCCAGCAGGTCGTCGTGGAGAGTTGCACCCTGGCCGCGACGTCGGCCGCGGAGGCCGCGCCATTGGCCTGCAACTCGGCCAGGATGCGGCGGTCGATCTGGTCGATCTGGGTCTGCAATATTTGTTTCATTTCTGGGTAGAATACTAAACTTTTATTTCACTTTTTTGCAAGACAGCATAAGAAATCGCTGCAATACTCGAATTCCTGCGTAGGATACGCGCCGGAATCCCACCCCCTGCCCGCCGCGAGGCCCCGATGGTCTCCAAGAGCCGCCTGCATGTGCCGAAGACCCCAGCGCGGCCGGGAGACAAACCGGATTTCAGCTACCTGAGACTGGCACCGGCCGGCAATACGCCACGGCCGGACAGCAACGCTCCCGCCGGCGAAATCCGCTACCTCTCGGAGGGGCTGGTGCGCGTGCTGGATGACTCGCACCAGGCAGTCGGACCCTGGAACCCGCACCTCGTCGCCAAGGACCTGCAGGTCGCGCTGCGGCACATGCTGCTGACGCGCGTGTTCGACGACCGCATGCAGCGCATCCAGCGTTCCGGAAAGATCTCCTTCTACATGCGCTCGATGGGCGAGGAGGCGATCTCCGTCGCGATGGCCATGGCCCTGCGGCCCACCGACATGCTGTTCCCGTCCTACCGCAACCAGGCGCTCTACGTGGTGCGCGGCCGGCCGCTCCTCGACCTCATGTGCCAGCTGCTGTCCAACACGCGCGACATGTGCAAGGGACGGCAGCTTCCTGTCATGTATCACTGGGGCGCGGGGCGCATCTTCTCGATCTCCGGCAACCTCGCGACGCAGTTCCCGCAGGCGGTCGGCTGGGCAATGGCCGCGGCGATCAAGGGCACCGACGACGTCGCCGTCTCCTGGCTGGGCGACGGCTCGAGCGCCGAGGCCGATTTCCACCATGCCCTGCTGTTCGCTTCCGTCTACCGGGCACCTGCGATCCTCTGCGTCGTGAACAACCAGTGGGCGATCTCGACCTTCCAGGGTTTCGCGGGCGGCGAATTCCAGACCTTCGCGGCGCGCGGGCCCGGTTTCGGCATCCCGGGCCTGCGCGTGGACGGCAACGATTTCCTCGCGCTGCACGCGGCCACGCAATGGGCCGCGGAACGCGCGCGCGCCGGTCACGGCCCGACGCTGATCGAGCACGTGACCTACCGCGCCGCCGCGCACTCGACCAGCGACGATCCCGCGCGCTACCGGCCGAAGGACGATTACGCTCACTGGCCGCTCGGCGATCCCGTCGAGCGCCTCAAGAACCACCTGATCCGACTCGGCGAATGGTCCGAGGAACGCCATGCCGCGCTCACCACGGAGCTCGAAGAACACGTGGCGGCCTCCTGGAAGGAGGCCGTAAGCTACGGCACGCTCACCGACCCGCCGCGCCTCGACCCGCACCTGATGTTCGAGGACGTGTTCAAGGAAGTGCCCGAACACCTGCGCCGCCAGGAGGCGGAAATGCGCGCCGAGCTGGGGAAGCGCTGACCATGTCCCAGATGAACATGATCCAGGCCCTGAACTCGGCCATGGACGTGATGCTCGGGCGCGACCCCGCGGTCGTCATCCTCGGTGAGGACATCGGCTATTTCGGCGGCGTGTTCCGCACCACCGACGGGCTCCAGCGCAAATACGGCGAGAGCCGCGTCCTCGACACCCCGATCGCCGAGGGCGGGATCCTGGCGACCGCGATCGGCATGGCGGTCAACGGCCTCCGGCCCGTCGCCGAGATCCAGTTCGCGGACTACATCTACCCGGCCTATGACCAGATCGTGAGCGAACTCGCCCGCATCCGCTATCGCAGCGCCGGCGAGTTCTCGGCGCCGGTCGTCGTTCGCACGCCCTGCGGCGGCGGGATTCGCGGCGGCCAGACACATTCGCAGAGTCCCGAAGCGCTTTTTGCGCATGTCGCGGGTCTCAAGGTGGTGATGCCCTCGAATCCCTACGATGCGAAAGGACTCCTGATCACCGCGATCGAGGACGACGACCCGGTGATCTTCTTCGAGCCCAAGCGCATCTACAACGGCCCCTTCGACGGCGACCCGCACAAGCCGGCCGTGCCGTGGAGCACGCATGCCAAGGGCGAAGTGCCCGACGGACACTACTCGGTGCCGATCGGCAAGGCCGAGATCGTCCGCAAAGGCGGCGACCTGACGATCGTCACCTATGGCACCATGGTGCACGTGAGCGAGGCCGCGGCGCGCGGCCTCGGACTCGACGCGGAGATCATCGACGTGCGGACGATGGTGCCGCTGGACACCGACGCGATCTGCGGCTCGGTTGCACGCACCGGGCGCTGCGTGATCGTCCACGAGGCGACGCGCTTCTCCGGCTTCGGCGCCGAGCTTTCCGCCACCATCCAGGAACAGTGCTTCTGGAACCTCGAGGCGCCCATCCTGCGCGTCGCGGGCTGGGACACGCCCTATCCGCACGCCTTCGAATGGGAGTATTTTCCCGGCCACGCGCGCGTCGCACGCGCGCTCAAGACCGTGATGGAGGCCGCATGAGCCGCCACGTCTTCAAGATGCCGGATCTCGGCGAGGGCACGGTCTCGGCCGAAGTGGTCGAGTGGAAGGTCAAGGTCGGCGATACGGTCAAGGAGGACCAGATCATCGCCGAGGTGATGACCGACAAGGCGGCGGTCGAAATCCCGGCGCCAGTCTCCGGCACCGTGGTTTCGGTCACCGGCCGGCCGGGCGACATGGTGGCAGTCGGCTCCGAACTCATCGTCTTCGAGACTTCGAACACGCCCGTCTCCGCAGCACCCACGGCGGCTCCCGCGCCGGCCATGACGGTCGCCGTGCCGGCGGCGACGGCGGCTTCGGGTCGCGTCATGGCCTCGCCGGCCACGCGCCGCAAGGCGCATGTCGCGGGCATCGACCTTGCGACCGTTCCCGGCAGCGGACCGGGCGGGCGCATTTCCGCGCAGGACCTGGAAGCCGTCATTACCGGCAAGGCAGGGACCGCGGCCCGACCCGTCGCGCGCACGCAGCGGGCCGGCGTCGACGAGATCAAGATCATCGGGCTCAGGCGCCTCATCGCCGAGCGGATGAGTGCCGCCAAGCGCAACATCCCGCACTTCGCCTACGTCGAAGAAGTGGACGTCACCGAGCTCGAGGCGCTCCGCCAGTACCTGAACTCGCGCCTGCCGAAGGGCGCGCCCTCGCTGACCTACCTGCCGTTCCTGGTCACCGGGCTGGTCCGCGTGCTGGAGGATTTCCCGCAGTGCAATGCGACCCATGACGCCGAGCGCAACCTGATCCTGCGCCATCGCGCAGTGCACGTCGGCGTCGCGACGCAGACGCCGGACGGGCTCAAGGTGCCGGTCGTGAAGCACGCCGAGGCGCGCTCGCTGCACGACCTCGCAGCCGAAATCCGCCGCGTCTCGGAGGCCGCGCGCACCAACAAGGCCACCCGCGAGGAACTCACGGGCTCGACCATCACCGTCACGAGCCTCGGGAAACTCGGCGGCATCGCCTCGACGCCGGTGATCAACGCGCCTGAGGTTGCGATCGTCGGCGTCAACAAGGCGGTCAAGCGCCCGGTCGTCGTGGACGGCGCCGTCGCAATCCGCCGCATCATGAATCTGTCTTCCTCCTTCGACCATCGCTTCGTGGACGGCTTCGACGCCGCCGCCATGATCCAGGCCCTGAAGGAGCGCCTCGAGCATCCTGCCACCCTCTTCATACAGGACTGACACCACATGAACGCACAGGCCATGCCGCAGAGGACCGCCGCCGAATCGACGCCGCGCCCCGCCTTCGGAACCGTGCTGGCAAGCACGATGGCGGTCGCGACCTGGCGCGACGGCAAGTGGTCCGCGCATGAGCTTCGCAAGTACGGGCCGATCGAGTTCTCGCCGGCGATGCACGCACTGCATTACGGCAGCACCTGCTTCGAGGGATTCAAGGCGTATCGCTGGGCCGACGGCAGCATCAACATCTTCCGCATGGACAAGCACATCACCCGCCTGCGCCAGAGCGCGAAGGGACTGTGCCTGCCGCAGCCGGATGCCTCGCAGGTGGCCGCCATGGTCACGCAGGTCGTCGGCCGCGTGCGCGACGAGGTGCCCGGGGCGCCGGGCGCGCTCTACCTGCGTCCGATGCTGTTCGGCGCCGGCGCGTCCATCGGCGGCGCCACCTCGCCCGCGATCGAGGCAATGCTGATCGTGCTCGCGAGCCCGGTATGGGATTATTTCACCAAGGGACCGAAGCCGCTTCGTATCTACGTCGAGGAGCAGGCGACGCGCACGGCATCGCAGATGGGCATGATCAAGACCGGCGGCAACTATGCCGCGGCGCTGGGACCCACGATCATGGCGCGCACGCAGCATCAGGCCGACCAGGTGGTGTTCTGCCCCGGCGGACAGGTGCAGGAGACGGGCGCGGCGAATTTCCTGCTGATCCGCGACGGGAAGATTCTCACGCGCTCGCTCGACACCAGTTTCCTGCACGGCGTGACCCGGGACTCGCTGCTCACGATCGCGCCCGACATGGGCTACCAGGTCGAGGAGCGCATCGTCACGACCGACGAGATGTTCGAGTGGGTCAAGGACGGCGAGGCGGCGCTCTGCGGCACCGCCGCGGTGCTCTCGGGCGTCGGGACGCTCGTGCGTTCCGGCGGTCGCGAGATCAAGGTCGGCACCGGCGAGGTGGGCCCGAACACGAAGCGGTTGCGCGCTGCGCTCGTCGCCATGCAGCAGGGCGAGGTGCCGACGCCCGCCGGCTGGATCACGCGGGTTTGAGTCCGGCCGCGGCGGCACGCCGATGAAGGGCCGCACGCGAGTCAATCATCCGCCGGCGGTTCCGCTGCCGGCGGACAATCGCGCGCTGGTCGCGCCGATCTACGAGTCCGTCAAGTTCGCCTTCGAGACGCTCGAGGAGACGCTGCGGTTCAACCGGGGCGAGCGGGAGGGGTACTTCTACACCCGCCGCGCCAACCCCACGACGCGCCAGCTCGAGAAGCTGCTGGCGGAGCTCCAGCAGCGCGACGACTGCGTGGCGACGGGCTCCGGCGCCTCCGCGATCAGCACCTGCCTGCTCGCGCTCCTGCGCACAGGCGACCACATGCTCTGTTTCGTGGAGACCTATCCGCCCTCGCTCGCGCTGATCCGCGGCACGCTGGCGCGCCTCGGCATCACACACACGCTGCTGTCGATCGAGGACGACGGCGGCATCGAGCGGACCCTCACCGAGCGCAAGACGAAGCTTGTCTATTTCGAGTCGCCGACCAACCCGGTCACGCGCATCGCCGACATCGCGCGCATCACGAAGGCCGCGCATGCGGCGGGCGCGCTCACGGTCATGGACAACACTTTCGCGGGCTTCCACAACCACGGTCAGTATGGCGTGGACGTGTTCGTGCACAGCCTGACCAAATACGCCTCGGGCCACGGCGACGTGATGGGCGGCGCGATCATCACGCGCGCCGATCTCGCCCGCGACATCCGCCGCGAAAGCGTGGTGCTCGGGCCCCTGCTCGACCCGCACGCGGCCTTCCTCGTCATGCGCGGCATGAAAACCTACTACCTGCGATACGAGGCGCAGGCGGTATCAGCCATGAAGATTGCGGGTTTCCTTGCCGGCCATCCGGCCGTCGAGCACGTGCACTATCCGGGGTTGGCGGACCACCCGCGCCACGCGCTCGCGAAGGAGCAGATGCGCGAGTTTGGCTCGATCGTGACGTTCGATCTGGCCGGCGGCGCCGAGGCGGTGCGGCCGTTCATGGATGCCCTCGAGTTCTTCGCCATCACGCCGAGCCTCGGCTCGGTCGAATCGCTCGCGATGCCGCCGCAGCTTCTCGGCGTGCGCGGGCTCAGCCCGGAGCAGAAGGCGCGGTCCGGGATCGGGGAGGCGACCGTCAGGCTCTCGATCGGGATCGAGGATACGGACGAATTGATCGGGGACCTGGAGGCGGCGCTGGCAAGAGTATCCGACTAGCCACTGCTCGCCACCCGCACGCGATGCGGGTGGTAGGGAAGTACCTCGACGACGTCTCCCGCCCCGAGCCGCTGCTGCAACGCTCGCCACCACCCTGCCTCCAGGATCTCGCCGTGCTTCGCCAGGAAGACGTCACGCAGCCGGTCCTCGAAACCGAGGAACTTCAGGAAGGTCTCGGGGAACACGTCGTTGTCGGCGACGTGGAACCAGGGCTCGTCCCGCATCTCGTCCTCCAGTGACTGCGCCTGCGGCAGGTCGCGGAAGCGGCAGTCGGTGACGCGACAGAGCTCGTCGTAGTCGTAGAAGATCACCCGGCTGTGGCGGGTGACGCCGAAGTTCTTGAGCAGCAGGTCGCCGGCGAAGATGTTGGTGTAGGCGAGGTCGCGGATCGACTGGCCATAGTCGATGACGGCCAGCTCCGCCTGCTCCGGTGTCGCGGTGCGCAGGTAGAGGTTGAGCGGGACCATGCGCCGCTCGATGTAGGCGTGGCCGATCACCAGGTCGTCGCCATCCGGCTGCACGTTCAGCGCGCACTCCCTGACCAGTTCCTCCCGCATGTCCGGCGCGAAGCGAGCGTGCGGCAGGCGGATGCGCCTGAACTCCTGCGCATCCACCAGCCGCCCGGCGCGGTCATGCTTGAACACGAGGTCGTACTTGGCCATGACCTCTTCGCGGCGGATGTTCTTGACCGCCGGAAAGCGGTCGCGGATCACCTTGAAGACGACGTCATGGTTCTCGAGCGTGAAACAGGCCATCACGAGTCCGCGCTCCCCGGGGGCCCGCACGAAGCGGTCGGGCGTGCTGCCGAGGTGGCGGAAGATCTCGCGGAAGCGCTCGGTCTTGCCCTGCTTGGCGCGGCCGAGCACGGTAAAGAGCTCGGAGACCGGCTTCGCGGGCATCAGCGATTGCAGGAACAGCACGGCGTCCGCGACGCGTTCGAGATCCACGTGGAAATAGGAGCGCGTGAAGGAGAACAGGATCGAGACGTCGCTTTCCCGCAGCATCACGGCATCCACCAGCACGCCTTTCGGGCCGTTGCGGATCGCGATCGCGAGCGGCAGCCGCCAGCCCTGGCCGTTGATGCGCCCGACGAGATACGCGCGGCTCATCTGGTAGAACACGGGCCGGATGATCTCGACATCCACGATCGGGCGGCTCTCGGCGAGCCGCGCCAGCTCGAGCTCGACGTCGGTCGTGACGTGCGAGACGCTCCCCTCGAAATCGCGCCAGGGCGTGCGGAAGCGGTAATCGGACAAGATCTCCTCGAACAGCAGGTCGAGCGAACCGCGGTTCGTGTAGCGGCGACCGACGGATTCGCCGTCGGCGCCGCGCAGCGGATCGAGATCGAGCGCGAAGAACTCGATGTCGGGGTCGACGCCGACAGTGCCGAAGAGCTGGCGCGTAATCGAACTGAAAAAGGTCTTCAGGAATTCCGGGTCGGCGAGGCCGGCGATGCGGCCCGCATAGTCATCCTTGATCGCCTTCCAGAGCGCCACCTCGAGCGCGCGCGATCCGAGCCGGTCGCGCAGTGCGGTGACCGTCTCGGCCACCATCCGGGCGTAGAGGTCGAGCCGTTCGACCACGTCGGACTGGCTGCCCTTCCAGTCGCGGTTCTCGAAGCGCTCCGGGGCGCGGCGCGTGATCGCGCGGAACTCGGCGTTGTAGTGCGCGAAAGCCGCGACGATCGCGGCCGCGGCTTGGCGTGCGGCCGGCCCGCTCAACGCATGTTGCGGATCAGGGCGTCGCCGAACTCGCTGCACCTGACCTCGGTCGCGCCCTCCATCAGGCGGGCGAAATCGTAGGTCACGGTCTTCTCGCCGATGGTGCGGTCCATCGAGGAGAGCACGAGGTCGGCGGCCTCGGTCCAGCCCAGGTAGCGCAGCATCATCTCGCCCGACAGGATGACCGAGCTCGGGTTCACCTTGTCCTGGTTCGCGTACTTGGGCGCCGTGCCGTGGGTCGCCTCGAACACGGCGTGCCCGGTCGGGTAATTGACATTGCCGCCCGGGGCGATGCCGATGCCGCCGACCTGCGCGGCCAGCGCATCCGAGAGGTAGTCGCCATTCAGGTTCATGGTCGCGATGACGTCGAAGTCCTCGGGCCGCGTCAGCACCTGCTGAAGGGTGATGTCGGCGATGGCGTCCTTGATCAGGATGCGCCTGGAAGCGAGCGCCTGCTTCTGCTCGTCGCTGGCTGCCGCCTCGCCCTTGGACGCCCGCGTGCGCTCCCACTGGTCCCAGGTGTAGGTCTGTTTCGCGAATTCGCGCTCGGCGACCGCATAGCCCCAGTTCCGGAAGGCGCCTTCCGTGAACTTCATGATGTTGCCCTTGTGCACGAAGGTGAGGCTCTTGCGCCTGTTCGCGATCGCGTACTCGATCGCCGAGCGCACCAGCCGCTCGGTACCTTCGCGCGACACCGGCTTCACGCCGATGCCGGAAGAGTCCGGGAAGCGGATCTTGCCGTGGAGCTTCGGGAAGTGCTCCTTCATGAGCGCCAGGAACTTCGCGTTCTCGGCCGAGCCCTGCTCGAACTCGATGCCGGCGTAGATGTCCTCCGTGTTCTCGCGGAAGATCACCATGTCCACCTTCTCGGGCGCGCGCACCGGGGAAGGCACGCCCTTGAACCAGCGCACCGGGCGCAGGCAGACGTAGAGGTCGAGCATCTGGCGCAGCGCCACGTTCAGCGAGCGGATGCCGCCGCCAATCGGCGTCGTCAGCGGGCCCTTGATCGAGACGAGATATTCGCGGCAGGCCGCGACGGACTCGTCGGGCAGCCAGGTGTTCAGGAGCTTGTTGGCCTTTTCACCGGCATAGATCTCCATCCAGGAAATCTTCCTCTTGCCGCCATAGGCCTTCTGCACCGCGGCGTCGAGCACGCGAACGCTTGCGCGCCAGATGTCGGGGCCGGTGCCGTCGCCTTCGATGAAGGGGATGACTGGTCGATCGGGGACGACGAGCTTGCCCGCCGAAATACGGATCTTCTCGCCGACCCTGGGCGGCGTGACTGTGACGGCGTTCATACGATGGGAAGTCCTCGATTAACAAGCAAATATTAGCATAGGCCCGCATTGACCCCGATGCCCCGGCGGGGGTAGTGTCGCCGCTTATGAGCCTGATTGCCGCCCTGCGACAGCACCAGCGCCGGACCGCGCGCCTGGCGGCGGCGCTCTTCGCTTTCGGCTGGCTTGGATTCGCGATCGCACCCTGCCAGGCCATGGTCGCGATGCCGGACGACGCGCCGCACCACGACTCGATGCCGATGGACGACTGCGGGCACTGCCCGCCGGCGGACACTCTCCCCGATTGCGCGGAGGCGGCGCCCGCGGATTGCGCTTCCGCCACGGAGCCCGCGATCGAATTGCGGAACTCCGAGCAGGCCAAGCCGGTCGCGATCGCCGTCTCATTCGCCATTGTTCCTCTGCCTGTCGCAGCCGGTGTCCGACCGGTGCCATGCACAGGCCCGCCACCGCCTCCGCACGCTTCGATCCAGCAGCGTTTCTGCTCCTACCTGAAATAGCCGCTCCTGCCAGGTCCGCCCATGTTCGGCGCCTTGTGCAGGAGGAGGCATGTTCATTGATTTCGACCCGAGGGCCGGTCTCAAGGCCCTGACGATGTCCGCAATTGCGGTCGCTTCGGCGGCCGCGGCGGCGGAGCCAGTCTTACTCACGGAAGCCCAGGCCATCGCCATTGCGCGCGATGCCGGCGGCGAGGCATTCGGCGCCGAAGCGGAAGCGGCACGTGCGCGAGCCGTCGCCGCGGGCGAGCTGCCGGACCCGGAGGCGCGCTTCGGCGCAGTCAACGTGCCCGTGGACTCGTTCGCGCTCGACCGGGACGACATGACCATGATCGAGTTGGGCGTCATGCAGCGCTTCCCGCCCGCGGGGAGCCGGCGCCTCGCGCGCGCGCAGCTCGAGCATCATGCGCTTCACTTCGACGCGGAAGCGGCCGCGCGCGCCCGGCAGGTCGGCAACGCCGTCGCTCGCCTCTGGCGGGAACTCGATTACCTCGAGGCGACGGAGGCGCTGGTCGCCGAGTCGCGCAATCGCGCCAAACTGATGATCGAGGGCGCGACCGCGGCCTATGCGAGCGGGGAGGGCAGCCAGGCGGAGTTGCTGGCGGCGCGGCTGGAACTCCTCGGGGTCGAGGAGATGCTGATCGATCGCAGGCGAATGCGTGAGACCGCGCAGGCGGAGCTCGAACGCTGGACCGGGCCGCTGGCACGCGGGCGCGCGCCGGCGACGGAGCCCGCGGAGGCGGCTCCGTTGCCGCTGCTGCGTGAACGACTCGTCGGGCACCCGATGTTGCGCAGCCTCGAGCACGAGGCCGGCGTCGCGGAATTCGAGACCGCGCTCGCGCGCGAGCGCTACAAGCCGACTTTCGGCGTGGACCTGGGCTACGGCTTCCGCCAGGGCCGGGACATGCTGGGCGAAACGCGCCCGGGGATGCTGACGGCGATGGTGACTGTCGAATTGCCGCTCTTCACGCGCGACCGCCAGGACCGCGAACTCGCGGCTGCGCGTTCGATGCAGCGCGGCGCCGAGGCGCGCCGCGAAGATGCGGCGCGGGAACTCGAGGCGATGCTTGTCGCCGCGCACGCCCGCGCGCAGGGTCTGCGTGCGGCTCGGGAACTGTTCAGGCGCGAGATGCTGCCGGCCGGGAACGCGGCAGTCGAGGCGACGATCGCCGGCTACCGCACGGGCGAGGGCACCCTGTCCGACGTGCTGGCCGCCCAGCGCCGCCTGATCGAAATGCGCGACCGGGAAATGCGACTGAGCGCGGACTACGCGTCCGCCATCGCCGAACTCGAGTCGCTGACCGGAGAACAGCCATGACGAATACCCGGAGACTCCTGACGCTCTGCCTGGCCGCGGTGGTGCTCGCCGGATGCGATGCGTCGCGTCCCGAGGGTGAAACTGCGCGGCAGGCCGAGCGAGAGCCGCTCTACTACCGGAACCCGATGGACCCGGCCATCACCTCACCGGTCCCGCGCAAGGACCACATGGGCATGGACTACATTCCTGTATATGAGGAGGAGCGGTCAGCGGCGACAACGGGCGCGGCGGTCGAGCTGTCCTCCGCGATGGCGGCGAACCTCGGTGTGCGCACGGCGCCCGTGCGCCGCGGCCCGGCGGGCGGTGCGATCCGCGCGGCCGGCATCACGGCCTTCGACGAGCGCGGCCGCGTCGAGGTCCGGGTGCGCAGCGAGGGCTACATCGAAAGACTCGCCGTGCGAGCGCCCGGAGAAAGGGTGCGGCGCGGGCAACTCCTGTTTGAACTCTTCTCGCCGAAACTCGCGGCAGCCGAACGGGAGTACGCGGCGGCGCTGAAACTCGGGGACGCTGCGCTCGCGGATGCGGCCGCTGCACGGCTGCGCGCGCTCGGCGTGGAGGCGGGCGCGATCGAGCGATTGCGCCAGGGCGAAGAGCCGGGTGCGCGGATCCGCTACCGCGCGCCGGCGGACGGCGTGATCGCCGAGCTCGGCATCCGCGACGGCGGCCTCGCCGAACCCGGCATGAGCGCGATGACGCTGGTACCGCTCGACCGGCTGTGGATCGTGGTGGACGTTCCCGAGCGGACTTCCGCACGCCTGCGGCCGGGCCTGGCGGCGAGCGTGGCCTTCGCGGCCCTGCCGGGACGGAAGTACGAGGCGAGCCTGCTCGAGATCCTGCCGGCGCTCGATCCCGGCACGCGCACGCGGCAGGCGCGGATCCAGCTCGACAATCCGGGCGGCACGCTGGCGGCCGGCATGATTGCGGCCGTCGAAATCGCAACCGAGGGCGAGGAGACACTGCTCGCGCCGCTCGAATCCCTGATCCGCTCGGGCGACGGCGATCGCATCGTCGTGGCGCTCGATGATCGCCGCTTCGACGTGCGCGAAATCGTGGCGGGCGCGGAGCACGGAGACGAAGTCGAAATCCTCGAGGGACTGGAGGAGGGCGAGGTGGTGGTGGTCTCCGGCCAGTTCCTGATAGATTCCGAGTCGCGGCTGCGCTCGGGCTTGTCGCGCTTCGAGGACGCGCCATGATCGAAGCCCTGATCCGCGCCTCGCTCGCGAACCGCGCGCTGGTGCTGATGCTCGCGGGCCTCCTCACGGCCGCGGGCTTCGCGGCGCTCGCGCGCATGCCGGTTGATGCGATTCCGGACCTCTCGGACGTGCAGGTCATCGTGCGTACGCCCTGGCCGGGGCAATCCCCGCGCATCGTCGAGGACCAGGTCACCTACCCGCTCGCGAGCGCCTTTCTCGCGGTACCGGGCGCGCAGACCGTGCGCGGCTATTCCTTCTTCGGCGACTCCTTCGTGTACGTGCTGTTCGAGGACGGCACCGACCTCTACTGGGCGCGCTCGCGCGTGCTCGAGTACCTTTCGCAGGTGACGCCGCGCCTGCCGGCGGGCGTGCGCCCCGCGCTCGGACCCGATGCGACCGGCGTCGGCTGGATCTACCAGTACGCGCTCACGGACCAGAGCGGTCGTCACGACCTGTCGCAATTGCGGGCGATCCAGGACTGGTTCCTGAAGCCCGAACTTCAGTCGGTCGACGGCGTCGCGGAAGTCGCGACGGTGGGCGGAATGGTGCGCCAGTACCAGGTGGTCGCGGACCCGGTGCGCCTGCGCGCGCATGGGATCGGGCTCGCGGCGCTGCGCGAGGCCATCGAGCGCGGCAACCAGGAGTCCGGCGGATCCGTGCTGGAACTCGCCGAAACCGAGTTCATGGTGCGCGCGAGCGGCTACATCCAGGGCATCGCGGATCTCAAAACGATCCCCCTGCGCGCACAGGGAACGATCGCGGTCACGATCGCGGACGTCGCGGACGTGCGCCTCGGGCCCGAGATGCGCCGCGGCATTGCGGACCTCGACGGCGAGGGAGAGGTCGCTGGCGGCATCGTCGTCATGCGCAGCGGTGCGAACGCGAGCGCCACGATCCGGGCCGTGCGCGAACGGCTCGACGAACTCCGGGCCAGCCTGCCGGAGGGCGTCGAGATCGTCGAAACCTACGACCGCTCCGCGCTGATCGCGCGCGCGATCGACAACCTGCGGCAGAAGCTCGCCGAGGAACTGCTGGTCGTGATCCTGGTCTGCGCCGTGTTCCTGTTCCACTTCCGCTCGAGCCTCATCGTGGTCGTGTCGCTGCCGCTCGGCATCCTCTCGGCATTCGTGATCATGCAGGCGCAGGGCATCAACGCGAACATCATGTCGCTCGGCGGAATCGCCATTGCGATCGGGGCGATGGTGGACGCCGGCATCGTCATGATCGAGAACGTCCACCGCAAGCTGGAAGCGGCGGGTGATGCGGTCGCGGACCGGATCGCCCTCGTGCGCGAAGCCTGCGGCGAAGTGGGCCCGGCGCTCTTTTTTTCATTGATGATTGTGGCGCTCTCCTTCCTCCCGGTGTTCGCGCTCGGAGCGCAGGAGGGCAGGCTGTTTGCGCCCCTGGCCTGGACCAAGACCTGGGCCATGGTCTCGGCGGCGCTGCTCTCGGTGACGCTGGTCCCTGTGCTCATCACGCTCCTGGTGCGCGGGCAGATCCGGCCCGAGCGCGCGAATCCGGTGAACCGCGCGGCGATGGCGGCCTACCGTCCTGCGCTCGAACTGGCGCTCCGGCATCCGCGCGGCGTGGTGGCGGCGACCATCGTGCTGCTCCTCCTGACGCTCTGGCCCGCGAGCCGGCTCGGACGCGAGTTCATGCCCGAGATGTTCGAAGGCGATCTCATGTACATGCCGACCGCGATGCCGGGCATCTCGGCCGATGCGGCGCGTGCACTCCTTCAGCGCACCGACCGGCTGATCCGGGCGGTGCCCGAAGTGGAGCGCGTGTTCGGCAAGGCGGGCAGGGCGGAAACCGCGACCGACCCGGCGCCATTCGAGATGTTCGAGACCATGGTCCGGCTCAAGGCACGCGCTGAGTGGCGGCCCGGCATGACGGTCGAGAAACTGCGTGCGGAACTGGACGCCGCGGTGCAGATGCCCGGCATCGCGAATGTCTGGGTGCCGCCGATCAAGACGCGCATCGACATGCTGTCGACGGGCATCAAGACGCCGATCGGAATCAAGGTCTCGGGACCGGACCTGGCGGTCATCGAGCAGATCGGGGGCGAGATCGAGGCGGCGCTCGGCGGGATCCCGGGCACCATTTCAATCTACGCGGAGCGCGCGGCGACCGGGCGCTACCTGGACGTGGACATCCGCCGTGCCGATGCCGCGCGCCATGGCCTCAATATCGCGGACGTGCAGGAGGCCATCGCCTTCGCGGTCGGCGGCATGAATGTCGGCTACACCGTGGAAGGACTGGAACGCTTCCCGATCAACCTGCGTTATCCGCAGGACTGGCGCGATTCGCCCGGGCGGCTGCGCAACCTGCCGATCGTGACGCCTGCGGGTGCGCAGATCTCGCTCGGGGACGTCGCGGACATCGAAATCGTGGACGGCCCGGCGATGATCCGAAGCGAGAACGCGCGACCCTCGGGCTGGGTATACGTGGACATCGCCGGAAGCGACCTCGGGACCTGGGTGGCGGAGGCGCGTCGGCGCGTGGCCGATGCCGTGACGATGCCGTCGGGATACCGCCTGGTCTGGTCGGGCCAGTTCGAGTACTGGGAACGATCGGTCGAGAAGCTGAAGCTGATCGTGCCCGCGACCTTCGCCGTGATCGTGCTGCTCCTGTACCTGAATTTCCGCCGCTTCGCCGACGTCGCACTGATCCTCGGCAGCCTGCCGTTCGCGCTGGTCGGCGGCGTGTGGCTCCTGTACGCGCTCGGCTACCACCTGAGCATCGCGGTGATCGTCGGTTTCATCGCGCTCGCGGGCGTCGCAGCCGAGACCGGCGTCGTGATGCTGCTGTATCTGAACCAGGCCTGGGCGCGGCGGGCGGCCGCCGCTGCCGCGGAGGGCCGCGCATTGACCGGAACCGACGTGCACGAGGCGATCACCGAGGGCGCGTTGCTGCGCCTGCGCCCGAAGCTCATGACCGTGCTCACGATCGTAGCGGGCCTGCTGCCGATCATGTGGGGCGAGGGCGCCGGGTCCGAGGTGATGCGCCGGATCGCCGCGCCGATGATCGGCGGCATGGCGAGTGCGACGGTGCTGACGCTCGTCGTGATTCCCTCGGTGTTCCTGCTCTGGAAGCGGCGTCACATCGCGTAGAATCGCGCCCATGAAGACACCGGCGAGGGATGGCTTCCGCATGCCCGCGGAATGGGAGCCGCACGCGGGCACCTGGATGCTCTGGCCCGAACGTCACGACAACTGGCGCGAGGCCGCACTGCCCGCGCAGCAGGCGTTCACGGCCGTCGCGAGCGCGGTTGCGCAATTCGAGCCCGTGACGATGGCGGTGTCCGCGGAGCAGTTCGAGGCGGCGCGGCGTGCGCTGCCCGCGGCGGTGCGCGTCGTCGAAGTCTCGTCGAACGACGCGTGGATGCGCGACGTGGGCCCGACCTTCCTCGTGAATGGCGGCGGCCAGCTCGCGGGCGTCGACTGGATCTTCAACGCATGGGGCGGCGATCGGGGCGGCATCTATTCGCCCTGGGACCTCGATGACCAGGTCGCGGCCAAGGTGCTCGAGATCGAGCGCTGCCCGCGTTACCGCGCGCCCATCGTGCTGGAGGGCGGCGCGATCCACGTGGACGGCCGCGGAACGCTCCTCACCACCGAAGAATGCCTGCTGAACCCGAACCGCAATCCGGACCTGCGCCGCGGCCAGATCGAGTCGCTGCTCGAGGATCATCTCGGCGTGCGCAAGATCATCTGGCTGGGCCGCGGCGTATACAGCGACGAGACCGACGGGCACGTGGACAATCTGTGCTGTTTCGTGCGCCCGGGAGAAGTGGCGCTCAGCTGGTGCGAGGACCGCGAGGACCCGCAGTTCGAGATCTCGCATGATGCGTACGAGCGGTTACAAGCCGCGCGAGATGTACGCGGTAAACCGTTGAAGATACACAAGTTACTTCAGCCCGGCCCGTTGTACATGACGGAGGCCGAGGCGAGCGGCATCGAGGTGGCGCCCGACAGCAAGCCGCGGCGCGCGGGCGACCGGCTGGCCGCGTCCTACGTGAATTTCTACATCGCGAACCGCGTCATCGTGATGCCGCTGCTGGATCCGCGCCACGACGCGAGGGCGAAGGTCGCAATTGCGCGCATGTTCCCCGGCCGCAAGGTGATCGGCGTGCCCTCGCGCGAAATCCTGCTCGGCGGGGGCAACATCCACTGCATCACGCAGCAACAACCGAAAAAAAGGGACGCAAGAGGGGTGCGTCCCCTCTTGCGTCCCCTTTACTTGCGCCAGCCGGCCTCGAAGAAGAAGGCGCGTGGGCGTCCCGGAAAATAGCGGTCGCTGCCGAAGGCGAAGTCCGCGCGATCCGCGTACTTCGCATCGAACAGGTTCGTCACGCGCGCCGCAAGCGTCCAGGCCGGCACCGGCCGCCACACGAGCCGCAGGTTTGCGACGTCATGGCCCGCGTAGCGCGCCGTGTTGGCGGCGTTGGTCCAGTAGTCGCCCACGTGGAGCCATTCGAGTTCTGCCGCAAAGGCCTCCGCATCCCGGCGCAGTCTGACTGCGCTCAATTCACGCGGCGCCGTGTCCACGTCATTGCCCGAGGAGATCTGCTCGCCCTGTTCGACGGCCGCCGTGAAGCGGTACTCGTGGCGCGCGATCGTGCCGCTGCCGGCGAGCGACCAGCCGTGCGCGATGCGCCAGTCGACTTCGATTTCGAGTCCGCGATGGCGCGTGCGTCCGCCACTCAGATTGAAGCCGGCCGAGTCGCGCAGAATCACGTCCAACTTCTCCATCGCGAAGGCGGCGAGATCGATGCCGAGTGCCGCGCCATGCCAGCGCCAGCCGAGTTCGGCCGCATCGATGCGTTCGGAATCGAGATCGGCCACCGCCTGCTGCCGCTGCAGGCGATAGAGCTCGGTGGTTTCGGGGGCCCGGAATCCGCGCGTCAGCGACAGGTAGAGGGCGCTCGCATCGCCCGGCCGCCAGACGACTGCGGCGCGCGGCGCGAGGTTCGTGAAGTCGTCGCTGCGGTCCGCCGGGCGGGCATAGAGGCATCCGCCCGGGCAGGGGACGCCGTTCTCGTCCGTGTTGCCATCCAGCATGCGGTTGTCGTACTCGTAGCGGACGTGTTCGAGGCGCAGTCCGGTCTCGAGGCTCCATCGATCGCCGAGCGGCCGGCGCCATTCGGCGTAGATCGCCCCGAGCGCGGAATCCACTTCGTAGTCGTAGTGCCGGCCCGCGGGACGGATCGCATTGGCGGCCGGGGTACCGCCGGTGGTCGGCCCGTCCTGGAACTGCAGCAGGGAGCTCGCGGAGATCTCGGCATCGGCGCCCGCCACGATTTCACCGCCCGCGGCCTCCCGCCGCAGCGAGAAGAGGACGCCGGCGCTGTCCTGACCGTTCTCCTCCACCGGCTGGCCAAGCAGGAAATGCTGGAGAAAGTCCATGCGCGAACTGCGCAGGTAGCCGCGCCATTCGACGCCGCCTCGCGTATGGAGCCCGGTGAGCCGGAGGCTGTGCGCATCGCGGTACGCCTCCGGGTTCGGGTTCGAGCGGGCGATCGCGCGATCCCGGTAGGCGTCGGTCCCGACGACAAATCCGGCCGTCTCCTGCGCCAGGTTCGTCGCGGACAGGCGCAGCGTCGCTTCGCCGCCGGCTGCCGTGCCGGTCCAGACACCCGAGAGTTTCTGCTCGGAGAAGCCGGAGTCCTCGCGCCAGCCGCCATCGTCGGCCGCGAGCAGCGTGAACCCGAGCCGGCCCATGCGCAATGGCGTCGCGGCGGCGAGCCGCAGCCGGTAGTAGTCGTCGCTGCCGGCCTCGGCGGTGAAGCCGAATGCGGGCAGCTCCAGCGGCAGCGGCGGGATCACGTTCAGGATTCCGTGCACCGCGCTCGAGCCATAGAGCGCGCTGCCGGGACCGCGCAACACCTCGATCGCGGCCGCCTGTTCGAGGTTGATTTCGAACAGCTCGTTCACGTTGCAGCTGCCGACGGGCCGGATCGGGATGCCGTCCTCGAGCACGAGCACGGCGCCGCAGGCGCCGGCCCCCGTCAACACCGGCGAGCGCAGTGCGGTCAGCGATTCCTGGCCGCTGCCGCGCTGGATCATCGCGCCCGGCGCGCGGTTCAGGAGTTCCGATGAATGCGTCGCGCCCGCGAGCAGGATGTCGTCCGCGCCGACGCGGGTCGCGCTGCCTGCATGGTCGAGGAGCGCCACGCGGCTCCTCGTCGCCGTGACGACGATTTCATCGAGTTCGGCGGCGGCGGCTGCGCCGGGCAGGGCCAGTGCCAGGGCGACGAATGGCAGGGAACCGGTGGTGCGCACGGCGGGCGCGACTTCAGCAGAGGTCCGCGAGCCGGAACCCGGCGATGCGGAACACCTGCCGCAGCGCCTCATCGAACTCGGCCTGCGGCGGCGCGCCGCTGCGGCTTCGGCAGCTGGCGAGGATCTCGGCCACGGTCGCATTCTTCACGGCGAGGATGAAGGGGAAGCCGAACCTGCGCTCATAGGCCTCGTTCAGCGCCAGGAGTTCCGCACGCTCTTCTGCCGTCGCCGAGCCGAGGCCCGCTCCCGATTGTTCCGCGCGCGAGAGCGCCGTCAGCGCGAGGCGCGCCCCGAGTTTCGGGTGCGCCCGCAGCAGTTCGAGCTGGTGCTCACGCCCGGCCCGCAGCACGGCCTGGCGCATCGCTTCGGCGAGCGCGTCGCGGTCCGCGAAGGGACGCGACGGCCAGGCGTCCCTGGCCACCCAGGGCGAATGTTCATAAACCGCGCCGAAGCGCGCGACGAATTCCCCACGGTCCAGCGCGTTGACGGCAGGGATGGAAAGCCGCTCCGGCTTCATCGCGGCGCGGCGCGGGCCGGGTGCCCGGCGATCCAATGCCGGGCGATGTCCACGCGCCGGCAGATCCAGACGCCGTCGTGCGTCTGCACGTGGTCGAGGAAGCGCTCGAGCGCCGCCGCGCGCGCCGGGCGGCCGGCGAGGCGGCAATGCAGGCCGACCGACATCATCTTCGGGCTGCGCTCACCCTCGCGATAAAGGAGGTCGAAGGCGTCGCGCAGGTGCGCGCAGAATTCCTCGCCGGTCGCGAAGCCGGCGGGCGTCGCGAAACGCATGTCGTTGCAGTCGAGCGAGTAGGGCACGACCAGGTGATCGCGCCCCGCGACCTGCACCCAGTAAGGCAAGTCGTCGGAATAGGAATCCGAGTCGTACAGGAATCCGCCGTGCTCGACCACCAGCCGGCGCGTGTTCGGACTGTCGCGACCCGTGTACCAGCCGAGCGGCCGCGCGCCGGTGATGCGCGCGATCGTCCCGACCGCGCGCGCGATGTGCTCGCGCTCCGTCGCCTCCTCCACGAACTGGTAGTCGATCCAGCGCCAGCCATGCGAGGCGATTTCATGGCCGGCGGCCTGGAATGCCGCCGCGGCCTCGGGATTGCGCTCGAGCGCCATCGCGACCGCGAACACGGTCAGCGGCAGCCGACGGCGCTCGAACATCCTGAGCAGCCGCCACACGCCTGCGCGGCTGCCGTACTCGTACAGCGATTCCATGCTGAGATGACGCGCGCCCCCGTAGGCGCGCGCACCGGGGATGTCGGACAGGAAAGTTTCCGAAGCCGTGTCGCCGTGCAACACGCACTGCTCGGCGCCTTCCTCGTAATTGAGCACGAACTGCAGCGCGATGCGCGCGCCGCCCGGCCAGCGCGGGTCCGGCGGGTTCGAGCCATAGCCTTGCAGGTCGCGCGGATACGCGGGATTCATGGAACGGGCCGGTGCCGATTAGTCAGGCGGATCACGGCAGTTTATATTGAATCCGTGGACCCCAACATCCCGGCCGGCCTGGTCAATCTCGCGGATTCCTCGCTGGGTGCCGCCGCACTCTGGGCCAACGACGAGTTCTTCGCGTCGCGGGAACGGATGCTGAATCCCGCGCCGCCGGTCTCGAAATCCGGCACCTACGACGCGCACGGCCAGTGGATGGACGGCTGGGAGACGCGCCGCCGGCGCGAGCCTGGACACGACAGCTGCATCGTGAAGCTGGCGTTACGCGGCGTCATTCGCATGCTCGATCTCGACACGCATTTCTTCACCGGCAATTACCCGCCGCAGGCCTCGGTGGAAGCGACCGACGACGCGGACCCGCTCGCGGCCGGCGCGAGCTGGGTGACGATCCTGCCGAGAAGCGCGCTCGGCGGCGACTGCCGCAACCGCTTCACGGTGGCCGAGCCGCGCCCCTGGCGCGCACTGCGGCTCAACATTTACCCGGACGGCGGCATCGCGCGGTTGCGCGCCTGGGGCGTCGTGCAGGCCGACTGGTCCATCGTCAAGGACGGCGAAGTCGTGGATCTTTACGCGATCGAGCGCGGCGGCGTCGCGCTGGTCGCCAACGACCAGCACTACGGCGACATCCGCAACCTCAACCGGCCGGGCCGCGGCATCAACATGGGAGACGGCTGGGAGACGCGCCGGCGGCGCGAACCGGGCCACGACTGGGTGATCGTGAAGCTCGGGCATCCGGGTACGATCCGCGAGACGGAAGTGGACACCGCGCATTTCCGCGGCAACTTTCCCGATCGCGTGTCGCTGCAGGCGGCGATGGTGCAGGACGGCGCCGCGGACGCACTCGCCGCGGCGAGCGAGCGATGGCCAGTGCTGCTGCCGGAGCAGAAGCTACGTGCCAATGCCGTGCATCGCTTCTCGACCCTGGCTCCGCTCGGGCCGGTCTCGCACGTGCGCATGAACATCCATCCGGACGGCGGCGTGTCGCGGCTGCGTCTCATCGGCACGGTCGCGCGTCCGTGAGCACGCAAGCGCTTTCGCTCGAACCGCTGACCGCCGCTGCATTCGCGCCTTTCGGTGAGGTCGTCGAAGCGGCAGCTGCCGCAGAAACGATCAACGAGGGAACGGCGCGGCAATACGCGGACCTCGCGACGGTCGATGTCGCGGCCGAGGGCGGGCGCGCGCGCGTCAGCCTCTATCGCAGCGAACGGCGCGAATGGCCCGTCGCGATCCGCATGCTCGAGCAGCACCCGCTCGGCAGCCAGCTCTTCATGCCGCTCTCCGACGATCCCTTCCTCGTCGTGGTCGCGCCACGCGCGCCCGTGCCGGATCGCGGCGCCGTGCGCGCGTTCCTGACGAACGGCCGGCAGGGCGTCAATTACCGGCGCGGCACCTGGCATCACCCGCTGATCGCGCTCGCCGAGGCCCGCGGATTCCTGGTCGTCGATCGCGGCGGGCCCGGCGCGAACTGCGAGGAGTTCTCGTTCGCGGACGGCGGATTCGTGCTGGCGCGGCCGTAGCAGAGTTCCGTACAGGACTTTCCTAGTCGAGCGGGGCGCCCGCGGCGTACCAGCGGCCGAGCAAGGCGCGCTCCTCGTCGGTGATCCCGGTCAGGTTCGCGAGCGGCATGGTTCGCGTGACCACGGCGCGCTCGTGGATCCTCGCCGCCCAGGCGCCGATCTCGCGCGGCGTGTCGAGCATGACGCCCGCGGCGGCCACCGGCGCGGTCGGATGCGTCGTCGCCGCCGAATGGCAGGCGACGCAGCGCGCCTGGATCACGCGGTTCGCTTCCACGAACGAAGCCTTGCCGGACACCGGGCTGGGCGCAAGCGCGATCGCGACTGCGACGCCGATCGCGAGCGCGGCCGCGGGCCAGGCGATGCCGCTCCTGCCCTGGTTGCGCAGGTTGAACCAGTGCCGCACGAAGGCGCCCGCCAGGAACAGCAGGAACAGCACCAGCCAGTTCCATGGATTCGCGTACAGGAAGGCAAAGTGCGGACTGACCATCGCGAGCACGACCGGCAGCGTCAGGTAGTTGTTGTGCACGGAACGCTGCTTGGCCGCGAGGCCGAGCGCCGCATCCGGGGCCTCGCCCTTCTCGCTGGCGGCGACCAGCGCCTTTTGCGAGGGAATGATCACGCGCCAGACATTGGCCGCCATGATCGTGCCCAGCATCGCCCCCGCCTGCATGAAGGCGCCGCGTCCCCCGAAGAGCTGGGTGAGTCCGAAGCAGAGCGCGAGCAGGAGCGCGAGTCCCGCGAGCACGAAGGGTGCGCCGGCGAGACCGGAGCGGCTCAGCGCGTCGTAGGCGAACCAGCCCGCCGCCAGAAGCACGAGACTCGCCGCGATCGCCGTCGCGGCGCCGAGTTCCCGCACCGCGGGATCGACGAGGAACGCCCCGGTGTTCGCGTAGTAGAGGGCCGTGAACAGCAGGAAGCCGGTGATCCAGGTGAAATAGGCTTCCCATTTGAACCAGTGCAGCGGCTCGGGGAGCGACGCCGGCGCCACCCGGTACTTCTGGGCATGGTAGAAGCCGCCGCCGTGCACGGCCCAGAGATCGCCCGCAACGCCGGGATTCTCGGGGTCCCGCGGCGGCACATTGAGCCTGAGGTCCAGCCAGATGAAATAGAACGAGGAGCCGATCCAGGCGATGCCCGTGATCACGTGCGCCCAGCGCAGGACGAGGTTGAGCCAGTCGAGGGCGTAGGCTTCGATCATGCAGGGGCGGCGGACCGTCCGCTGCCGTTCCTCGCGCTGAGCTCGCCGATCGCGAACAGGATGCGCTCGGGCGTCGCGGGCGCGTCGAGCTTCGGCGCACCGCCGCCGGCAGCCGCCGCGATCGCGTCGCGGATCGCGTGGAACACGGAAATCGCGAGCATGAGCGGCGGTTCGCCCACCGCTTTCGAACGGTAGATCGTGTCCTCGCGATTGCGGCTCCAGGGCGCGAGATGCACGTTGAACACGGGCGGCCAGTCCGAGACCGCCGGGATCTTGTAGGTGGAGGGCGCATGCGTCGCGAGCCTGCCCTGGCCGTCCCACCAGAGTTCCTCGCTGGTGAGCCAGCCGACGCCCTGCAGGAACCCGCCCTCGACCTGGCCGAGGTCGATCGCGGGATTCAGCGAGGCGCCGACTTCATGCAGGATGTCGACGCGCAGGAGCCTCGATTCGCCCGTCAGCGTGTCCACGGCGACCTCCGAGACCGCCGCGCCGTAGCAGAAATAGAAGAACGGGCGGCCGGTCAGCGTCTTCGGGTCGTAGCCGATCTTCGGCGTCGCATAGAAGCCCGTGGCCGAGAGCGGCACGCGCGCGTGATAGGCCTGCAGCACGAGCTCGTCGAAAGACAAATCGAGCGCGGCGCCCGCGCGCACGCGCCCGGCGCGGAACTGCACGGCTTCTGCCGCGACGCCGAACTTCGTCGCCGCGAATTCGGCAAGCCGCCGCCGGATCGTCCGCGCGGCTGCCTGCGCCGCCTTGCCGTTCAGGTCGCTGCTGGCGGAGGCCGCAGTCGCCGAGGTGTTCGGCACCTTGCTGGTGTCCGTCGCCGTGCAGCGGATCCGGCCGATGTCCACCTGCAGTTCCTCGGCCACGACCTGCGCGACCTTGGTGTGCAGTCCCTGGCCCATCTCGGTGCCGCCGTGGTTCAACAGGATCGATCCGTCGGTGTAGACGTGCAGCAGCGCGCCGGCCTGGTTCATCCAGGTCGCCGTGAAGGAAATCCCGAACTTCACGGGCGTGAGCGCAAGGCCGCGCTTCACGAGGGCATTGGACGCGTTGAAGCGTGCGACCGCCTCGCGCCGGCCCGGGTAATCCGCGCGCGTGACGAGCTCGTCCACGATGCGTCCGATCACATTGTCCTCGACCGTCATGCCGTATGGGGTGACGTTTCGCGACTCGACGCCGTAGAAGTTGCGCCGGCGCACCTCGAGCGGATCGAGTCCCAGCGTGCGCGCGATGTCGTCCACCACGCATTCGATCAGCATCATGCCCTGCGGGCCGCCGAAGCCCCGGAACGCGGTGTGCGACGGCTGGTTCGTCCGGCAGCGGTGCGAAACAATCTCGACGTCGGACAGGAAATAGCAATTGTCCGTGTGGAAGATCGCGCGCCCGTTGACGGCATCCGAAAGGTCGACCGAACGGCCGCAATTGGAGGCGAGCGTCATGCGGATGCCGCGGATCAGGCCTTGGTCGTCGAAGCCCGCCTCGTAGTCGAAATCGAAGGGGTGGCGCTTGCCGGTCACGAGGAAGTCCGCATCGCGGTCGAGCCGCAGCTTCACCGGCCGGCCGGTCTTCGATGCGGCGAGCGCCGCGATGCAGGCGAGCAGCGCCGGCTGCGTTTCCTTGCCGCCGAAGCCCCCGCCCATGCGCCGGCACTGAACCACCACGTCCTTGGCGCTCCATCCGAGGCAATGCGCGACGAGGCGCTGCACCTCGCTCGGGTGCTGCGTCGAGCACCAGACCTGCATCGTGCGGTCCTCGCCGGGAAGTGCCGCCGCGACCTGGCCTTCCAGGTAGAAATGCTCCTGTCCGCCGCTCGCAAGCGAGCCCGAAAGTCGCCGCGGTGCAGCGGCGATCGCGGCGGCCGGATCCCCGCGCGCGAGTGTTCGCGTCGGCAGCACGAAGGACCGCCGCTCGAGCGCAGTCCTCGCGTCGAGCACGGGCTCGAGTTCCCCGTACTCGACGCGGGCCAGGCGTGCCGCGCGGCGCGCCGCATTCACCGTGACCGCGAGCACGGCGAACAGCGACTGGCCCGCGTACTCCACGGTGTCCGTCGCGAAGATCGGGTCGTCGTGCACGACCGGGCCATGGTTGTTCTCGCCCGGGATGTCCGCGGCGGTCAGCACCGCCACCACGCCCGGCGCACGGCGCACCGCCTCGAGGTCGACGCGCAGGAGGCGCGCATGCGCGCGCTCCGAGAGTCCGATCGCGGCGTGCAGCGCGCCCTCGGGCAGCGGGATGTCATCGGTGTAAAGCGCTTCGCCCGACACGTGCAGGTGCGCGCTCTCGTGCGGCAGCGCAAGGCCGACGCCGCCCTGGACCTGCGCCGCGCGCTCGGGGCGGTCAGCCGGCATGATTCCACACGCTCGCGGCAGCGCCGCGATCCGTCGTCTCGGCGAGCAACCGCCACAGCAGGTTGCCCGCGACTCTGGCGCGGTACTCCTGCGTGGCGCGGAAGTCCGTGATCGGCGCGAAGTCGGCGGCGAGCGCCGCGACCGCGGCTGCGATACCGCGGATGTCCCAGGACGCGCCCACGAGCGCCCGTTCGCAGGCCGGCGCGCGCCGCGGGGTCGCCGCCATGCCGCCGTAGGCGACGCGCGCCGAGGCGACACGGCCCCCGGCAAGCTCCAGCGCGAACGCGCCGCAAACGGCCGAGATGTCCTGGTCGTAGCGCTTCGCGACCTTGTAGGAACGCAGCACCCGTCCGGGGCGCGCGAGCGGGACGCGCAGGGCGCGCACGAACTCGCCCGGACGCAGGTCCTTCTTCATGTAATCGAGGTAGAAATCCTCGAGCGGCAGCTCGCGCTGGCCATTCGCGGACGCCAGCACGACGCGTGCGTCGAGGCAGATGAGCGCGGGCATCGTGTCCCCGATCGGCGAGCCATTCGCGACGTTGCCGCAGAGCGTGCCGGCGTTGCAGATCGGCGGCGATGCGAAGCGTCGCGCGATCTCGGCGAGGTCGGGATACTCGGCGAGCAGGGCCGCGAAGGCGTCGGTGAGCGAAACCGCCGCGCCGATTTCGAGGAACTCATGCGTGCGCGCGACGACGGCGAGTCCGGCCACGTTTCCGACATAGACGACGTGGTCCAGGTCCGCGTGCTGCTTGGTGACCCGGAGCCCGACGTCGGTGCCGCCAGCCAGGATCGTCGCACCGGGATTCTCGGCGAGCGCCGCGGCGACGCCTTCAACCGTCACCGGTGCGAGGTAGCTCCCGCCCTGCCCTTCGAGGCGCTTCGCCTGCGTGACGCGGATTGCGGCGAGCCGTTTCCGGAGCAGGCGCTCGTGCGCCGCTTCGGCAGCCGGGTACTCGTACATGCGCCGCGCCGCGGCCAGGATCGGGCGATAGCCGGTGCAGCGGCAGAGGTTGCCCGACAGGGCGTGGCAGATCGCGGCTTCGCCCGGGTCGCGCTCCGTGCGATAGAGCGCGTACAGCGACATGACGAAGCCCGGCGTGCAGAAGCCGCACTGCGATCCGTGGCATTCGACCATCGCGCGCTGCGCGGGATGCAGTGTGCCGTCCGCCTTCCTCAGGCTCTCGATCGTGAACAGGGCCTTCCCATCGAGCGTCGGCAGGAAGCGGATGCAGGCGTTGATCGCCCGGTAGCCCAGGCCCGCGCCCGCGAGTTCCGCGAGCACCACGGTGCAGGCCCCGCAATCGCCTTCGGCGCAGCCCTCCTTGGTGCCGCTGCGGCCGAGCCGCTCGCGCAGGTACTCGAGGACCGTCGTGGTGGGGGCGCATCCCGCGACTTCGTGGACCTGGCCGTCGAGCAGGAAGCGGATCGTGCCTGCGCCGTCCAAGGGCACTCCTAGCTGCCCCGGTAGGTGGAGTAGCTCCAGGGAGTGACGAGCAGCGGCACGTGATAGTGGCCCTCCGCGTCCGCCACGCCGAAGCGGATCGTCACGACGTCGAGAAAGGGCGGGTCGGGGAGCGCCACGCCGCGCGCGCGATAGTAGGCCGCGACGTGGAATTCGAGCTGCCACTGGCCGGCCGCAAGGCGGCTGCCTTCGAGCAGCGCGCCCTCGGGGCGGCCGTCGCGGTTCGTGGTCACTTTCAGCAGCGGCCGGCGCATGCCGCCCTCGTACGCAGCCAGCTCGACCGTCATGCCGGCGGCCGGCAGACCGCTCGCGAGGTCGAGCACATTCGTCGTCAGGCGGCCCATGTCCGGGCGATTGTACACAGTCGCAATGCGATTAAGCTTGCAGCCATGAGACAGGCATTCCGCGGCTCGATATTGCATTTCCTCGACGACCCGGGCGAGGCGGGGCGCGCGGGAACTTACCAGTACTTCGCCGACGGGCTGCTGCGGGTCGAGGACGGCCACATCGCCGGACTCGGCGACGCACGCGAGCAGCTCGCGCGCCTGCCGGCCGGCACGCCGGTCGTGGATCATGCAGGCCGCCTGATCCTGCCCGGCTTCGTGGATGCGCACCTGCACTGCGTGCAGACCGACGTGATCGGCTCGCGCGGCACGCGGCTGCTCGAATGGCTCGAGCAATACACCTATCCGGCCGAGCGCGCATTCGCCGATCCCGTGCATGCGCGCGAGGTCGCCGGGTTCTTCGTCGAGGAACTGCTGAGACACGGCACGACCACCGCGCTCGTCATGGGCAGCGTCCACGCCGCCTCAGTCGACGCCGTGTTCGAGGCCGCGGCGGCCAGGGACATGCGGCTCGTCGCCGGCAAGGTGATGATGGACCGCAACTGCCCGGAGTACCTGCGCGACACGGCGGAATCGGGCTACGCCGAGTCGAAGGCGCTGATCGCGCGCTGGCACGGCCGCGGCCGGCTCGGCTACGCGATCACGCCGCGCTTCGCGGTGAGTTCCTCGCCCGCGCAGCTCGAGGCGGCAGGGCGCCTCGCGCGCGAACACCCGGATGCCTGGATCCACACCCACCTCGCGGAGAACGACGAGGAGGTGGCCTGGGTGCGGAAACTGTACCCGGAGCGGCAAGGCTACACGGACGTCTACGACCATTACGGACTGCTGCGCCGGCGCGCGCTCTTCGCGCACGGCATCTGGCTCGACGCGGCGGATCGCGCGCGGCTCGCCGACGCGGGGGCGGCGCTCGCGCATTGTCCCTGCTGCAACCTCGCCATGGGCAGTGGGCTGTTCGATCTTCGGCGCGCGCGCGAGGCGGGCATCGCGGTTGCATTCGGCACCGACGTGGGCGGCGGCACGAGTTTCGGCCTGCTCGCGGTCATGCAGGACGCCGGCAAGGTCGCGCAGATGCGGGGCGACGCGCTGTCGCCACTCGCAACTTTCTACCTCGCGACGCTCGGAGGAGCGCGGGCGCTCGGCCTCGAAGACCGGATCGGCAGTTTCCAGCGGGGCCGCGAGGCGGATTTCATCGTGCTGGACCCCGCCGCCACGCCGCTGCTGCGACGGCGGACCGCGGCGGCGAAGGGCATCGAGGACACGCTGTCCCTGCTGGCGACCCTTGCCGACGACCGCGCGGTCGCCGCCACCTGGGTGATGGGCCGGCAGCGCCACGCGCGCCCGGCGGGTTCAGGCGGCGGCGAATGACTCTTCGAGCGCGTCGCGCCAGCAGCGCTTGCTGCCTTCCCCGGCGAAGCTGGCCTCGAAGCTGTTGACGGCGAGATGCCAGGCATCGCGCGCGGTCAGCGCGGGCAGGGCCCCGAAGCACGCCTGGTAGTTCCGGTTCACGTAGCCGCCGAAGTAGGCGGGGTCATCGGAGTTCAGGGTCGCACACAGCCCCGCTCGCAGCAGCGCCGCCAGGTTGTGGTCCGCCAGCCGTTCGAACACGCAGAGCTTCACGTTGGACAGCGGGCAGACCGTCAGCGGAACGCGCTCACGCGCGAGCCGCGAGACCAGCGCGGGATCCTCGAGGCAGCGCACGCCATGGTCGATGCGCTCGACCCCGAGCGCATCGAGCGCGCCGCGGATGTATTCGGGCGGGCCTTCCTCGCCCGCATGCGCGACGAGTCGCAGCCCGAGCTCGCGGCAGCGCGCGAATACGCGCGCGAACTTTTCCGGGGGGTGGCCGCGCTCGCTGCTGTCGAGCCCGACGCCGATGATCCGCTCGCGCCAGGGCAATGCCTCTTCGAGCGCCTCGAATGCCGCTTCTTCGCTCAGGTGGCGCAGGAAGCACAGGATGAGCGCGGCATCCACTCCGAGCTCGGTGCGGGCGCGCAGGCAGGCGCGCGTCAGGCCGTCGATTACGGTGCGATATTGCACGCCGCGCGCGGTATGCGTCTGCGGGTCGAAGAAGACCTCCGCGCGCACGACGTGCTCCTCTGCGGCGCGGCGGAAATAGGCCATCGCCAGGTCCTCGAAGTCCTGCTCCTTCCGCAGCACGGCGGCGCCCGCGTAATAGACGTCGAGGAAGCTCTGCAGGTTGGTGAACGCGTAGGCGGCGCGCAGGGCCTCGACCGAGGGCCAGGCGAGTGCGACGCCGTTGCGCCGCGCGAGCGCGAAGATCAGTTCCGGTTCCAGCGAGCCTTCGATGTGGATGTGGAGTTCCGCCTTGGGCATCGCAGCGAGCAATGCGTGCAGGCGTTCGCGCGGCATGGCGTCCGGGTCCATGTCGGCGGCATGCTACGATGCAGGCGCCGGATGGTCCACCGAATGCCGCGTTTTTCCGCACTGGCCTGCCTGTGGCTGCTGATCGCCCAGCCCGTCGCCGCGCAGGACGAAACCGGCGCGCAGGCAGATGCCGGCGCGCAGCCGGCGCGGCCGCGCGTCGGTCTCGCGCTGTCGGGCGGAGGCTCGCGCGGCCTCGCGCACGTGGGCGTGCTCAAGGTGCTCGAGGAGCAGCGCGTCCCGATCCACGCGATCGCCGGCACCAGCATGGGCGCGGTGATCGGGGGACTCTATGCGGCCGGCCGGTCTCCCGCGGAAATAGAGGCGCTCGTCGCCACGCTCGACTGGAACGAGGCCTTCCGCGACCGCTCGCCGCGGCGCGACATGAACTTTCGCCGCAAGCAGGACGACCGCGAATTCCTGGTGCGCTTTCCGCTGGGCGTAAAGGGCGGCGAGTTCCGCGTACCGCGCGGGCTGATCCAGGGCCAGAAGCTCACCCAGATCCTGCGCCGCGAGACCATCGCGGTCGCGGGCATCGGCGACTTCGACCGGTTGCCGACGCCATTTCGCGCGGTGGCGACCGACCTCGAAACCGGCGCGCGCAGCGTGCTGGCGGGCGGCGACCTGACCCAGGCGCTGCGCGCCAGCATGTCGGCGCCGGGCGTGTTCGCGCCGGCGGAAATCGGGGGCCGGCTGCTGGTCGACGGCGGCCTGGTAGAGAACCTGCCCGTGGACATCGCCAAAGAGATGGGTGTCGACGTCGTGATCGCGGTGGACGTCGGTTTCCCGCCGGTCGGGCGGCGCGAGCTGACCTCCGCGCTCGCGGTCTCGAACCAGATGCTCACGCTCATGATGCAGCGCGAGACCGACCGGCAGAAGTCGCTCCTCGGTCCCGCGGACCTGATGATCGAGCCGGCGCTCGGCACCATGCCGTCGACGGATTTCACCGAAGTCGCGCGCAAGGTCGCGCTCGGGGCGGAGGCGGCACGCGGCCAGTCGATGCGCCTCGCCGCGCTCGCGCTCGGCGAGGAGGACTGGCGCCGGCACCTGGCGACCCGCACGCCGGGGCCGCAGCGGCCGGACATCCGGTTCGTGCGCGTGGACGAGGGCTCCGCCCGCTACCGCAAACGCATCGAGGCCGAACTGGAGCCCGCGGTCGGTGCACCGCTCGACGCGACGGGCATGGAGCAGCACCTGTCGCGCCTGTACGGCGACGACAACTTCGAATCGCTCGACTACAGGATCGTGCGCGACGGGGAGCGGTCGGGGATCGAGGTCAGCGCGCGCCGCAAGAGCTGGGGTCCCAATTACCTGCGCTTCGGCCTCGAGCTGCAGGACGACTTCGAGGGCAGCAACAGCTTCAACGCCGGCGTGCGCGCGCTCGTGACCGAGGCCAATCGCTTTGGCGCGGAGTGGCAGACCGACCTGCGGGTCGGCGCCGATCCGCGGTTCCGCACCGAGCTGTACCAGCCGCTCGGCTATGCCTCACGCTGGTTCGTGGCGCCGAGGATCCTGGTCGAGCGCAGGCTGTTCGACGTCCTGGAGGGAGAAGACCGCCTCGCGACCTACCGCGTCCGCAACGCCGAGGTGGGCGTGGACCTCGGCCGCGAATTCGCCAGCTGGGGCGAATGGCGCACCGGCATCCTGCGCGGCGACGGCAAGCGCAGCCTGGCGGTCGGCGACCCGAATGACCCCGACCTGCCGCCGCTCGACGACTTCGACCGCGGCGAGTTCTATTCGCGCTTTTCGGTCGACCGGCTCGACGACGTGTACTTCCCGCGCAATGGCGAGCTGTTCGCGCTGCAGTGGCGCGGCCCGCGCGAAAGCCTCGGTGCGGATGCGGATGCCGACCGCATTTCCCTCGACTTCCAGATCGCGCGCTCGTACGGCCGCAGCACCTGGGTGCTGTCGACTTCCGCTGGCGCGGTGGTCTCGGGGGCGGGCGACCAGGTGCAGGATTTCTATTCCCTGGGCGGGCTGTTCAACCTCTCGGGCCTGTCGCCGGATGCGATCAGCGGTCCGCATTTCGCGGTGGCGCGCGCGGTCTACTACCGCCGCATCGGCAGCGGGCAGGAAGGATTCCTGAACGTGCCCACCTACCTCGGCGCTTCGCTCGAGCAGGGCAATGCCTGGCAGGACCGCAGCGACATCAGCTTCAGCTCGGCGCGCACCAATGGCGCGGTGTTCCTGGGGTTCGACACCTTCCTGGGTCCCGTCTACCTTGCGGCCGGATTCGACGAGGGCGGCGGCCGCAGCTTCTACCTGCTGCTGGGCCGCATCCGCTGAAGGCAGAAACCCCGCGCGGGATTACCCCTGCGGATCGATCTTCTCATGGCGCACGGAGGGCGCATCGCCCTCGCGCGAGTACGCGTGGCGCGCCGCCATGTCCTCGAGCGCATCATCGCGCTCGCGCGCGGTCGCAAACCAGTGCTCCTTGCTCCAGCCGGCGCCGACCAGCCGCGTGAATGGATCGCGCGGATCGAGCGTGACCCGGATGCCAAAGGGCTTCGCCGCCGGTGGCGGCGCGCGCAGGTTGTGTTCGTGGCAGATCGCCATGACGGGAGGATAGCAGCCGTGGAGGCAATGTAAGATGGCCCCGCATGGAATTTGCCGCCGATTTCGTGAGTTATGTCGGGCTCACGGTGCTGACGCTGCTGCCGATCATCAACCCGGTCGGCACCGCGGTGGTCCTGCTCGGCATCGGCGCGCACCTCGATCCCGCCGCGCGCGAACGCCAGGTCCGCAAGGCCTGCGTCTACGCCTTCGGCATCCTCGTGGCCTTCCTGCTGGCCGGCACCCTGATCATGCAGGTATTCGGGATCTCGATTCCGGGCCTGCGCATCGCCGGCGGACTCGTCATCGCATTCCTCGGGTTCCAGATGCTGTTCCCGGACGCGCGGCCGCCGATGTCCGCGGAAGCGATGCGCGAAGCCTCCGCGAAGGCCGATATCTCGTTCTCGCCGCTGGCGATGCCTTCGCTCTCGGGGCCGGGCTCGATCGCGATGGTGATCTCGATGTCCTCGACGATTCGGCACGGGCAGGAAGGCGCGCGCGTCGTCATCGAACACGTGGGCGTGGTGATCGGCATCGGCGTGGCGGCTCTGGTCTGCTATTTCGTGCTGCGCGCGGCCGGACCGCTGTCGCGCAAGCTCGGCAATGCCGGCATCGGCGCGATCGCGCGCATCATGGGTTTCCTGATGATCTGCATCGGCGTCCAGTTCGTCATCAACGGGGTCAGTGAACTGGTCGTGAGCTGAAGACGGCGGTCGCGGAGCGCCACTTCACCAACGACAACCGGATGCATGCCCCATTCCCGGCGGGCCTCGAAGGAGGCCTACCGGCGCGCGCTGGCGGATGCCGGCATCCGCAAGACCATCACCACCGAAATTGCGGCGGCGCCCGGTTTCTACTACACCGGGGATTACCACCAGCGGTACCTGGCGAAGAACCCGGACAGCTACTGCGGCATCGGCGGCGTCGGCGTTTCCTGTCCGGCCTGGACTGGAGCGTGCGCGGAACCCTGACTCGCGATGTGCAGGGCGAGCGGCGCCGCCACGGCTCGCGACGCGGCCGCGGCGGCGGATTGCTCGGCGCCCTTCAGGAAGGGATTCGCGAGCGGCGCGCCGCCCTGGAGTTCGCGTGCCGCCAGCATGCCGCCCAGGTACTGGTACACGGGCGTCGGAAACAAGGACTGCGTGACCACGCCGGCGAACTCGCGCGGGTCCACGCCCGCGGCGTGCACGATGCGCATCGAGTCGCGCAGGCTTTCGACCACCGCTGCCATCAGGAAATTGCCGGCCGATTTGACCACGTTGGCGGCTGCCGGGTCCTCGCCGATGTGCTGCACGCGGCCGACGACCTCGAGCACGGGCCGGATGCGTTCGACCACGGTGCGCGGCCCGCCCGCGACCACGAGCAGTCGCCCGGCGGCAGCCGCGTCCGGCGGCCCGAACAGCGGCGCCGACACATAGGACTGGCCGGCCGATTCGTGCGCGGTGGCGAGCTTGCGGGCCAGCCGGTCGCTGATCGTGCTCATGCAGGCATGCACCAGGCCCGGCATGCCGGCCGTGATCAGCCGCCCGCCTTCGAACAGCACGCCCTCGACCGCGGCGTCATCCGAAAGCAGGGTGAGTACGAGTTCCGCCTGGCAGGCCTCGGCGGCGCTCCTGACGACGATCGCGGATTCACGCGGCAGGGAGTCGGCGCGACCCGGGGTACGGTTCCAGGCCAGGATTTCGTGGCCCGCGCGCGCGATCCGGCGTGCAATGGGCTGGCCCATCGTGCCGAGGCCGATCACGCCGATCTTCACGCCGGCATCCCCCTTTTCCCGCGTCTCAGCGAGGTTCTGCGCGGGGCGCTTCCTGGTCCGGCACCGGGTAGGTGCGCGGTTCAACCGGTCGCTCCGAGGGCTTGTCGTCCGGTTCGGCGGCCGCGCTCACGCGCAGGCCGGCGCCCGAGGTGATGCGGGCGAGTTCCGCGACCAGATCGGCGGCAGGCTGAGGCGGCGGATCCTGCCTCGCAAAGATCGCGGCGGCGCTTTCCTCGCCGTGGAAACGGCGATTCGCCTTGCGCGCGATGAAGATGCCGTTGCCCTCGAACGAGATGCCCGCGAACAGGCCCTGCGTGCGCGAGTAGGCATAGACCTCGGAATCGAACGTCAGGCTGGTCGAGGCGATCGCGGTGCGGCCGACCGGACCCGCGGCGACCGAGGCATCGGCTCCGAGGGTCAGCTTGCCGTCGGTGATGCCCTCGATGCTCCGCTTCGTGGTGAGCACCAGCACGATGTCGGCGACCTGGCCGCCGGCCTGGAGCCCCCAGCTGCCGCCGGTTGCGGTCACGAACACGGGTTGGCTCCAGCCGCGCTCGGCATTGCGCACCAGCAGCACGCCATTGCCCCAGCGGGCGCCGAACATCAAGCCGACCTTCACGCTCGTCGGCAGGATCACGATCCCTTCCGCGCGCGCGAGCAGCTGGTCCGGGATCCGCAGGTCGGGCATCGACTGCAGCTCGCGCAGCACGACCATCGAGTTCTGCAGGGTCGCCTCCTCGCGAGTGACGGCGGCCGCGGGCGGCGCGGCGACGACGGCGGCCAGGGCGGCAGCGGTGAACCAGGCGGAGAATTTCATGTCATTGCTTCCTGCTATGGGCCCGACCGGAGAGACCGCCGGCGGAGCGGCGGGTTCCCGGCGGCGCGGGCCGCGGTGTCAATTGTAGCCATTGTGCGACGGTGCCTCGGGCGGATCGACAGCGCCCCGCGCGATCGCCAAACTGGGGACGTGATGATGCGCCGAATCGCCGCCGGGGTCACGCTGTTCCTGCTGCTGCCGCTGTCTGCCCGTGCCGAGTGGCAGTACCGCGAGGCGGCGATCATGGGCACGCGCATCGCGGTCGAGCTATGGCACGAGGATCCGCCGGCCGCAGCAGCGGCAATCGACGCGGTGATCGCAGAGATGCACCGCGTGGACGCGTTGATGTCGCACTACAAGCCCGAAAGCCAGCTGTCGCACATCAATCGCGAGGCCGCCGTTGCCCCGGTCCGGGTGGACTCCGAACTGGCCATGCTGATTGCGCGCGCTCTCGAGGTATCGGAACTGACCGGCGGTGCCTTCGACATCAGCTACGCAAGCGTCGGCTACCTCTACGACTACCGCGAACATCGCCGCCCCAGCGACCGCGAGATCCGGGATGCGCTTCCGGGCGTCAATTACCGCTTCATCGAGGTGGACGCTGCGGCCTCCACCGTGCGGTTACTGCGGCCCGGCATGCGCATCGACCTCGGCGGCATCGCCAAGGGGCATGCGGTCGACCGAAGCATCGACCTCCTGCGTTCGCGCGGAATCGCGCACGCCAGCGTGACCGCCGGCGGCGACACGCGCCTCCTGGGCGACCGCCGCGGGCGGCCCTGGGTCGTCGGCATCCGCCACCCCGACGACCCGGCGCGGGTGATCTCGCGCATCCCGCTCGCGGACGCCGCGATCTCGACCTCGGGCGACTACGAGCGATTCTTCGACGAGGGCGGCGTGCGCTATCACCACATCATCAACCCGAAGACGGGCAAGAGCGCGACCGGCGTGCGCAGCGTTACCGTCATCGCGCCGAGTTCGACGCTTGCCGAGGGCCTCACCAAGGGGATCTTCATCCTGGGCCCGGAACGCGGCATTGCGCTGGCCGAGTCCCAGGCGGACGTGGATGCGATCGTCGTGCGCGACGACGGCAAGGTGTTCTATTCGAAGGGGCTAGAACCAGCCGGAAACGAATAGGCGCACGACATTCGCGTCGAATTCGTAGAGCGGCTCGGTGCCGGGCGCGGCCCCCGTGGTGCGCAGATCCCGGAAATCGTCGTAACGGAACAAAATCCGGTCGTACTTCAGGTTGAGCGTGGTCCGGTCCAGGAACCCGAGTCTCGGCGCCTTGAACTCCCAGGCGACGCCGAACCCGAGCGTGTGGCTCGTGAAAGTCGACAGCTCCTTGTCGCGCGCCAGGAAGTTCTGGAAATTCGCGCGCGGGAACAGGTCCGCATAGAACTCGGCGGCGTCCTGCGAGTACCAGCGGTAGTGGACGTCGAAGGTCAGTCGCTCGTCCAGCGGGTGCGTGTACGACGCCTCCACCGTATGCGAGAGGATGTCCCAGGTGTCGTTGTAGAAGCGATAGTCGCCCTGCAACGCGGCGCGATAGGGCAGGTACCAGCGTGCGCGCAGCGCAAAGGCATTGCCGGTGCGGGTGCGCGGGTAACGCTCGAACTCATAGGCGTAGCCGCGCGGGTCGCCCGCGTCGAGGAAGCGGACCTGCCGGTACGGGTTGTTGAGGAATCCCTCCTCGGCGATCGCCTCGTACGAGAGGCCGAGGACCAGGTTCCTGGTCGCGACCTGGGTGACATCCACGCCGTAGATGCGGCGGTCGATCTCGTCCGCGAACAGCGGGTCGCCGCGGCTCGTGACGTCGTCCTTGCCGAGCGAGAACAGGAGCGCGACCGTGGTCAGGTCGCCGAACATGTCCTGGGCGATCGAGAAGCTCGCGGTGTCCGCGTCATAGTCGGTCTCGCTCGAGCGGCTGAACGAGGCGGCGTAGGTGACCTTGCCCCGCAGGTACTCGAAGCCGACGCCGTACTGGGTGCGTTCCTCGCTGTATGGGCTCGCGGTCGTCACCACGTCGATCGACGCCGAGGACACCATGTCGACGTAGTAGCTGGCGCTGACCGCGAACTTCTCGGCGAACTTCTTGCGCACCAGCAGCGAAGGGCCGTCGATGGTGACGCCGCCGCCGTCGTAGTAGTGCCACATCAGGTCCGCACGGTCTTCGGGCAGCACGCCGGCGCCCGCGGCGGCCGGCAGCAGCGCGAGGCAGAGGGCGGTTGCGCGGGTCAGTTGCATCCGCAGCCGCCGCCGGCGGCACCGCCGCCGCCGCGCGCACCCTCGCGTGCCTCGTAGACGTGGCGCATGTAGGAGGAGGACACAGGGTCTCGATCCCACGCCATGATCGGATCCGCGAGGTTCTCGCGCTCGTACGGCTTGACCCAGGGCTCGATGCGCGAGCAGCCGGCGGTGCCGGCGATCAGCGCGAGCACGAGCGCCGCGCGCGCGGCCTTCACGGCTTCTCCCTGAGCGCTGCGCGCACCTGCTCGACGTACTTCGCCTCGTCGCCCGGCTTGTAGGCCATGTGCACCCAGCGCAGCCTGCCCTGGCGGTCCACCAGCACGGTCGTCGGCATCGCGCGCACGCCGTACTCGGCGCTGACCCGGTTCTTCGGGTCGAACAGGATCGGGAAGGTCACCGGCCACTGGCCGAGGAAGCGCTCGGCGTCGGCTTTCTCGCTCTCGACGTTGATGCCGACCAGCGTGAAGCCCATCGGCTTGTACTTGCGGTAGATCTGGTCGAGCGCCGGGAATTCCTGGCGGCAGGGCCCGCACCAGCTGGCCCAGAAGTTGATCATGACGACCTGTCCGCGCAGCGACGACAGCGCCACTTCGCCGCCGGCGCGGTTCGCGAGGCGGAATTCGGGAGCCGTCGCGGGCGCACCGGCCGTCGTCGTCCCGGCGAGGGGCAGGCAGGCGGCCAGCGCGAGCAGCAGGGCGGCGGGCAGCTTGCGGATCGCGGTCACGCATCCTCCTCAGAAGAACGCCGTCACGGACAGCGTCGCTTCGTAATTGTGGGAAGTCTTGTTGCTTCCCAGCACGTCGATCTCGTGCACGTGATCGCGCATCGTCAGGTGCACGGCGAGCCAGTCCTTCACCAGCACGCGCAGGCCGGCCCCCGCGGTCAGGGTGAACCGGTCGCCGCCGGCAAAGCGCGTGCTGCCGGCGCCGAGCGTCAGGTAGACGGTGCTGTTCAGCGCACGCCGCCCCCCGAGGAAGATCTCGCCCGGAAGCGCATTCCAGCCGAAGCCGAGGCTGTAATACGTGAAGCGCCTCTCACTGTCCGTCAAAAGCGGCGCGCCCCCGGACAGGCGCTCGAAACTCGACAGTCCCGCGTCGCTGGTGCCCGCGATGCCCTCCGCAAAGAAGTCCTCGTTGATGTGGTAGGCGACGCGGACGCCGTAGACGATGTTGACCTCGAAATCCTCCACCGAAAGCGAGCCGATCGTCGCGCCGGCCTCCCAGTTCTCGGTGTCGATCCGCGAGGGCTTGATTTCGCGCCGCTCGACCTGCGGCTCGATCACCACCGGCGTCTCGCCGTTTTCGCCGGCGGCAGGTTCCGGCGCAGGCGGCGGGTCCTGGTCGCGCCAGGGCAGCGACGAGCAGCCCGCCATCAGCAGGGCGCCGCTCAGAAGAAGAACGCGAATCCGATTTTCCATTCGTTGGCTTCCTCGTTCTCGTCGCGGTCCGTGAAGACCACGTACTCCTTGTATTCGGCCCGGATGATAAAGCGCCGTGCCAGGTAGGCGCGCACCCCGCCGCCGACATAGGCCAGCTGGTCGGTGCGCCCGGGCGTCTGCACCAGCGATCCCTTGGGCTTGATGCGGATCATGCCGGTGCCCATCGACAGAAAGGGCTGGACGCGCCACTCAGGCACCGGGACATGGGTCACGCCGATCGTCGCGTACTGCCCGTCGGAGAAATTGCCCAGGATGTGCGCGACCGCGAACTCGCCCGACAGGTGCGCGTTGAACGCATAGGCGCCGTAAGCGGTGATGACGTTGGCGCCGCCGAAATCGCCGAGCAGCAGCCCCACCTCGCGCCGGTGTGCGACGAAGTCCTCGCGCGCAGGGTCGTCGATTTCCAGGCGCGTACCCGCGGGCACCAGCGTTTCCAGCATCTGGCTGCGGTGCACCCAGCCCTCGCGGCCGTCGGCGTCCCGTACGTGGAACCAGTCGGTGCGGCGCTTCAGCACGCGCACGCGCTCGCCGCGCTCGACCACGTGCACGATGGGAAAACCGCGGCCCGGCCCGGTGCGCAGCTCGAGGTAGGGATCGACGACGATGACCTCGAGCCCGTCCGCCCGCGCCTGTCCGGCCGCCGCGAGGAAGACCAGCAGCGCGCAGGCGAGGAGCCGCGCCATCGACTCAGTTGACCGGGGCCATGAACGGGTCGTTGTAATACTGCCCACCGATGTCCAGCCACTCGGCGATCAGCCGAAGTTCCGCCGGGGTCAACCGGCCCGCGTGCGAGCCGCCCGCGCCGAAACGGCTGAAGAACGTCGCCGAGGCCCGGGCGCCCGCCGCGCTCATCGAGGGACTGACGGGCACCGGCACCAGGGTCGGCAGCCCGGTGACCGGATCCGGCGGACCCGGCACCAGGCGGTCCTGCAGCGCGCCCATGTTAACTTCCTGCTCGTTGTCCGTGAACAGGAGTTCGCGGTACGACACGAGGTGGTCGGCCTCGTCCGGCGAAGGACCGCCCGAGAGGTCGAGCTGGCCTGCGGGCACGCGTACCACGCCCGCGGCGTCGGCGGGGCTGTGGCAGGAAATGCAGGTGTTGTCGGCAACCACGTTGCCGCCGGCGTCCAGCACCTGGCGCAGCACCGACCACAGCGGGTGGAGGTGGTTCGGGTAGTGGATCGTGATGCGGCACAGGCCGGACCACAGCGACTGGCAGGTCGCGCTGGTGGGCGCCGCGGTCGACAGCTGGTTGTAGCGGTAGCTGAACGACGCATCCGGCGCGCGCCCCGCCGCGACCGGGTCGGTCCAGACGTCGTCGTAGAGCACGTCGACGGAAGGCCGGAGCGCGGCGCAATCGGTCTGGCACGAGACGCGCGCGCGCGCCTCGGCCATGGTCTCGCCCTGATTCGCGAAGATCGCGGGATTCGAGTTCGGGAACGGCAGCCCGGTCGTCGGCGCACCGGCGTTGACCGAGGCGGTAAGTCCCTGGCGGCCGTGCGAGATCGCCGGCGGCGCCCCGGCCTGCGCGCCCGCGGGCACGTGGCAGCCATTGCAGGTGAGCACCTGGCCGGCGCGCAACTGCATCCAGTTGAGGTGGCGCGGCGTGATGCGCTGGCCCTGTGAATCCAGCACGCCGATCGCGAACGCGACACCGGCCGGCACCTTGATCTGCACCGAGCCGTCGGGCTCGATCGGCGCGTAGGCCAGGATCTCGCGCATGCCGAGGCCGCCCGCGGCACCGAATGCGGTGGCGCGGAAATCGCGCACCTCGTCGTCCGGCAGGCCCACGGCCTTCTCGACGCGCAGGAAACGCGCGGGCCGCTCGTCGGCCGTGGTCTGCGCGGGGTCGCGCAGCACGGCGATGCCGCCCGGCGCGACGTCGCCGCCGTCGAGATCGTAGACGCTCCTGATGTTCAGGATGCCGACGTTCTCGGCCGCGAGCACCGGGTCGTAGTCGATGCCGGGCACGGCGTCGAGGATCACCGCCGGCAACGGCGAGCGCGGCGACATCGAAACGACATCCGAATACCGGATCCCCTCCACAGGCTGCAGGATCGGGCGCTGGGTTCCGTCGCGCGGGTCGTAGACCCACACACCATATAAAGGCGGTGCCGGCGTGAGCGCGGCATTCGCGAGGTTGGCGGGCGTGCAGGGGAGGGTGCGGCCGGCCGTGTCGTTCAGGCGGCACAGGGTCCAGTTGACGAGCAGCCGGCCGGTGCCGTCGCGCAGCGGGAAGACGTGCGAATAACGCCCGCCCGGCGACAGGCCCGGGTCGGTACGCACGTCCACGCTGGTGAGTCGCGTCTGTGCGGGCCCCGGAAGGCCCGCGTTCGCGAGCGTCGGCTGTGTGATCTCGACGAATGCGGCGGCGTCGATCGAGATGGCGTCACCGCCGAGATCGGTGTCCTGAAACGCGCGCGCAAGCGCGACGACGCGGCCGGTCCCGGTCTGGCGCGGCGCGAGGAACTGCACGGGCGTCGTGCCCGCGCCATTCGCGCCGGTGCCGGTGGCATGGCTGTTGGCGCCGTAGAGCAGCTCGAGGCCGCTGCCGTCGGGGTTGACGGTATAGAGGTGGATCGAGCTGCCGCTCGCGTTTTCCCAGCGGCTGAACACGATGCGCCCGTCGTCGAGCACCGACGGGTCCATGTCGTGGCTCTGGTTGAACGAGATCTGGCGGATGCCGGAGCCGTCCGCGTTCATGACGTGCAGCACGTAGGCGTGTTCGTTGCGATCCTCGTCCTGCGCCGCGAACTGCGGTTTGCCCTCGTCGATCAGCACCGCCTTCGACTGCCGCTGGCGCGTCGAGGAGAACACGATGCGGCCATCGGGCAGGTAGTGCGGCGCGACGTCATTGCCCTCCTCGGCGACCAGGTCGGAGGCGATCACGCGTCGCAGCACGTCGGTGGTGCGGTCGTACTCCCAGATGTTCCAGGTCGGCTGCTCGCTCTCCTCGGCGCCAGGGATCAGCGGCATTCGCATCGCGAACACCAGGCGGTTGCCGTCGTAGGAGGCGTCCACGTCGCGCACGCTCCACAACCCGCCGGTCACCCGGCCGGTGACGTTGCGCTCGGGCACGTCGGGCGCGGCGCGGTCGCGCAGGAAAAGGTCCGATCCCTCGTTGACGGTGCCGAGCTCGCGCACGTCGATGTCGTCGAGGTCGGCCGGCAGCGGCACCGGGCCGCGCACGTAGGCGACGGGAATGTCGAGCACGACCGGATCGGGCGACTGGCCGTCGCCGATATTCACGTCGCCGTCGTGCCCGGTGGCACAGGCGGCGAGCAGCGCGGCAGAGAAAGCCGGCAACCATGATTTCGGATTCGTGACATGCATCTCAATTCACTCCGGTCCCGATGCCACTTCCTGTGCGACAGAATCTGTCGTTGCGGCTGCGTGACGCCCGTCGCTCCCCGCGCGCGACCCCTTGGTTAGCAGGGAATTGCGGCGTTGGACACGGGCTTGGCCGTCACGGTTGCAGCGTACCCCGCTCCGCGGCCCCGGTGAATGTCGCACTTCAGAGACATTACGAGGCCACCGACCCGCCGATATATTCGACCGCAGCCTCGGAATCTGCGAGCGAGTGGAGCACGGAAATGCCCTGGTCGCATCCTTCTGCCGGTTCGATCGTGATGCGCGTCACCGCGCTGATTGCTGCCGCCCTGTGCGCCGCCGCCGTGCAGGCCGGTCCGCGCGAGCAGGCGCGTAGAATGCACGACCGCATCGCGGGCGTGCCGCCCGCCGACGCCGTGCTGACGGCCATGGAGGCCGAGATCGCCGCCGGCCGCACGCAGCAGGCCGCGCTGATGGCGATGGACCACCCCGCGTTCTACTCGGTGACGCTCAAGAACCTGGTCACGCCGTGGACCAACCGCGACCAGACCGTGTTCATGCCGCTCAACGACTACAGCGCGACCGTCATCGGCATGGTGCGCGACGACGTGCCGTTCGACCAGCTGCTGTCGGCCGACGTGCTCTACGTCGGCGCCGGCGGCCTGGGCCTGGCGGCGGTCTCGGCCACGAGCAACACGCACTACGAGCAGATCGAATCGCGCAACCTGGACCTGCGCACGGCGCTGGTGCGCACCACGCAGTCGGGCGTATACGGAACGCCGCCCGCCGCGACCGCGGGCGTGATGACCACGCGCGCCGCCGCGCAGTCGTTCTTCGTCGCCGGCACCAACCGCGCGATGTTCCGCTTCACGCTGCTGAACCACATGTGCCGCGACCTCGAGGAGATCCAGGACACCTCGCGGCCGCCGGACCGCATCCGCCAGGACGTGAGCCGGAGCCCGGGCGGCGACGCGCGCCTGTTCCTGAACAACTGCGTCGGATGCCATGCGGGCATGGACCCCATGGCGCAGGCCTTCGCGCACTACACCTATGACGACACGCAGGGCCGCATGGTCTACGCCGGCGCCGCGGTGCAGGCGAAGTACTTCCTGAACGCGGACACGTTCCGCCCCGGCTTCGTGACGCCCGACGACCAGTGGGAGAACCGCTGGCGCCGCGGCCCCAATGCGTTGCTGGGATGGGACCCGTCGCTGCCGGGATCGGGCAGCGGCGCGAAATCGCTCGGCGCGGAATTCGGCGCGAGCGACGCCTTCGCTTCCTGCCAGGTCGAGAAGGTGTTCCGCAACGTGTGCCTGCGGCCGCCGGAGAACGCCGCCGACCGCAACCGGATTGCGACGATGACGAATTCCTTCCGCGCGAGCGGCTACCGGCTGAAGCAGGCCTTCGCCGACGCCGCCGCGTACTGCATGGGCGATTGAGGTGCCGTCGATGAATCGCAGCGCAATGCCACGGATGCGGATCCTCCCGGCGCTCCTGCCGGTGCTCTTCGCGCTCGCGGTCGCCGGCTGCGGCGGCGGCGCGTCCACGACCGAGAACCCGACGACCACGCCGCCGCCCCCGGCCGGCTATACGGGCCCACCCCCGGCGAGCCAGGACGTGCAGTCATTCAAGCTGAACGTGTGGGACAACCTGATGGCGTCGAACCGCTGCGGCCAGTGCCACGGCGCCGGCGGGCAGGTGCCCAGCTTCGTGCGCAGCGACGACATCAACCTGGCCTACGAAGCCGCGAACGGCGTCGTCAACCTGTCGAACCCGCCGGCTTCGCTGATGGTCACCAAGGTCGGCGGCGGCCACAACTGCTGGCTCGCGGCCGCCTCGGCCTGCGCCGACCAGTTGACCGTGTGGATCCGCAACTGGGCCAACCAGACGCTGGGTGGTTCGCGCAACATCACGCTGCAGCCGCCGCCTATCCGCGACGTCGGCGCCGCCAAGTCGTTCCCCGCGAGCTCGGCGTTGTTCGGCTCGACGGTGTACCCGCTACTGACGCAGTACTGCTCGCGCTGCCATTCGTCGGGCGCGACCACGCCGCAATCGCCGTTCTTCGCCGAGGGCGACGTGGACGTGGCCTACGCCGCGGTGCGCGCCAAGATCAATCTCGACACACCCGCCGACTCGCGCCTGGTGGTGCGCCTGCGCGACGAGTTCCACAACTGCTGGACCGACTGCGCGACCGCCGCGAATGTGATGCAGGCCGCGGTGCAGGCCTTCTCGAATGGCGTGCCGGTCACGCAGGTGGACCCGACGCTGGTGCTGTCGAAGGCGCTCACGCTTTATGACGGAACGGTCGCTTCCGGCGGCAACCGCTTCGACAACGCCGCGATCGCGCTGTACGAGTTCAAAACCGGCACCGGCACGGTCGCCTACGACACTTCGGGCGTCGAGCCCGCGCTCAACCTGACGCTGTCCGGCGCGGTCACCTGGGTCGGCGGCTGGGGCATCGACCTGCGCGGCGGCAAGGCGCAGGGCACGACCGCGGCCTCGCGCAAGCTCCACGACCTGATTCGCGCGACCGGCGAGTACTCGGTCGAGGCCTGGGTCGCGCCGGCGAACGTGGTGCAGGAGGACGCCTATATCGTCAGCTACTCGGGCGGCACCACGGTGCGCAACTTCACGCTCGGCCAGACGATGTACAACTACGACTTCTTCAACCGCAGCACGACTGCGAACGGCAACGGCGCGCCGGCGCTGTCGACGCCGGCCGCGAACGAAGTGCTGCAAGCGACGCTGCAGCACGTGGTCGCGACCTACAGCGCGGTCGACGGGCGGCGCATCTACGTCAATGGCGTGCTCGCCACCGGGCCCGACCCGGTCGGCGCGGGGCTGCTGACCGACTGGAACGACACTTTCGCGCTGGTGCTCGGCAACGAGGTCAGCAACGACCGCACCTTCCAGGGCGTGGTGCGCATGGTCGTGGTGCACAACCGCGCGCTGTCGCAGGCGCAGATCCAGCAGAACTTCGACGCCGGCGTCGGCGAGCGCTTCTACCTGCTGTTCTCGGTCGCGCACCTGATCAACGTGCCGCAGAGCTACCTGCTGTTCGAGGCCAGCCAGTTCGACAGCTACTCGTACCTGTTCAACAAGCCGGCCTTCATCAGCCTCGACGGCAACCAGGATCCGGACCAGATTCCGATCCGCGGCGTGCGCATCGGCGTGAACGGCGCCGAGGTCCGCGTCGGCCAGGCCTACATCCCGCTCGACCAGAACGTGACGTCCGCAGTCTACGAGCCGGCGACCGGCTTCCCGCTGTCCGGCATCGGCACGGTGGTCGCGCTCGACAAGGGCCCGGCCTCGGACGAATTCTTCCTGACCTTCGAGCGGATCGGCAGCAACACGCGCGCCTACGTCGAACCCACGCCGACGCCGCTGCCGCCGCCGCCGGATTCCGGCCCGTCGTCCGAGATCGGCCTGCGCACCTTCGCTGAGATCTCGGCCTCGATGTCGGAGATGACCGGCGTGCCCGCCACCAACGGGGCGGTGGTCGCGACCTACGACCGCGTGCGCGAGCAGCTGCCGACCGTGGAGAACATCGAAGGGTTCCTGTCCTCGCACCAGATCGGCGTGGCGCAGCTCGCGATCGAGTACTGCAACGAGCTCGTGGACGACGCCGGGCTGCGCGCCAGCTTCTTCCCGGGCTTCAACTTCGGCCAGCCGGCGGCCTCGGCGTTCGACTCCGCGGCCGAGCGCGCGCAGATCACCGGTCCGCTCATGGCGCGCGCGGTCGGCAGCGGCATCGCGACGCAGCCCACCGCCGGCGAAGTCGGCACCGAGGTGGACGCGCTGATCGGGAGGCTCGCCGCCTGCGGCGCCGGCTGCGCGGCGGATCGCACCTTCGTGATCGTGAAGTCGGCCTGTTCGGCCGTGGTCGGCAGCGCCAGCACGCTGCTGCAATGAGGAACTGGCACCGATGAAAAGAAAATCGCGCCGCGGCCCGCTGCATCCGGACGCACCGCTGTACCAGCCGGATCACCCGCGTCCGGTCACGCGCCGCCAGTTCGTCGCCCAGGGCTTCGTGAGCGGGGCGGCGACCGTGGTCGCCCCGTCCATCTTCGGCCTGTTCGCGAATCCGCGCGCCGCCCACGCGGCGCTGTCGCCGGACCTGGAATTGCTCAAGCAGGCCTGCGGCATCGCGGTGCAGGGCGCGGGCAAGATCCCGTTCATCTGCATCGACCTCGCTGGCGGCGCCAACATGGTCGGCTCCAACGTGCTGGTGGGAGCGCAGGGCGGGCAGCGCGATTTCCTGTCGGTGGCCGGCTACGGCCGCCTGGGCCTGCCCGGCGACATGGTGCCGAATGCGCCGAACCCGGGCAGCCCGACCAACGACTTCATCGAGAGCCGCCTCGGACTGCTGTTCCACCTCGACAGCGCGTTCGCGCGCGGCATCCTCGAGCGCGTCTCCGCCGCGACCGCCGCGAGCACCAACGGCGCCGTGATCCCGGCCCGCTCCGAGAACGACACCGGCAACAACCCGCACAACCCGATGTACGGAATCTACCGGGCCGGGGCCGACGGCGAACTCCTGACGCTGATCGGCTCCCAGAGTTCGGAATCGGGCGGCAATTCGATGGCGCCCGCGGCGCTCGTCGATGTGTCGGTGCGCCCGACCAAGGTGGACCGCACCAGCGACGTGACCGGCCTCGTGGACACCGGCCGCCTGGTCGGCCTGCTGGCCCAGAATGACGCCGTCAGCGTGATGGAATCGATCCAGCGCCTGTCGGACCGCAAGCTCGCCCGCGTGGACACGGGCATCACCCGCGACGCCATCGTCAAACAGATGGTGCGCTGCAACTACGTGAAGTCGGCGGACCTCGCGGACCGCTACGGCGATCCCTCGGCGCTAAACCCGGAGCTCGACCCGGACATCGTCGGACCGGCGGGCATCTTCACCCAGGCCGAATTCAACGGCGACGGCGAGTTCCGCAAGACGGCCGCCGTCATGAAGCTCGTGATCAACGGCTACGCGGGTGCCGGCACCATCACGATGGGCGGCTACGACTACCACGGCCAGGGCCGTGCGACCGGCGAGATCCGCGACCTGCGCGCCGGGCGCTGCATGGGCGCCTGCCTCGAGTACGCCGCCCGTCGCGGCGTGCCGCTGATGCTCTACGTCTTCAGCGACGGTTCGCTGTCCGCGGACGGCGTGGTGGACAACACGGTGGACGGGCGCGGCAAGTTCATGTGGACCAGCGACAACCAGCAGACGGCGGCGTCGTTTTTCCTGGTCTACAACCCTGCCGGACGCGCCCAGCTGTACACCGGAGACAGCCGCCCGCCGGAACAGCACCAGCAGATCGGCTGGTTCCGGCGCGACGCATCCGTGGAAACTTCGTCCACTCCGGCCGCCAACAACGTCAACCTGCTGGTCGAGACCCTGCTGCTCAATTACATGGCGCTGCACGGCGAGCAGGGCCAGTTCTCGACGCGATTCCCGGGCCACGGCCTCGGTTCGGTCGCGCTTCGCGACAGCCTCATTGCCTTCAACCCGATCGTTCCCGGCACCATTTCGTGACGTGCGCCAAGACCCGCGGGGCCGGCTAAGTAAACATATACCCAGCCGGCTGCACCGGCGTTATGTTACATAGCCTTCGCGTGGATGGCCGTCCAGCGCCGGCCCTCGGGCGCTGCCGATAGGGACGAGATGGAACACCACATGCAACGCCGCCCGCCGGGCCTGCGTCCGGTCGTGGCGATCGCACTGGCAGGGCTCGCGCTTGCGGCCGCGGCTGCCGACGGTCCGTCCGCCCCTGATTTCGCGCTGCGCTCGTCCACCGGGACCAACCATCGCCTGTCCGAGCATCGCGGCGAGGTGGTCGCCCTGGTGTTCTGGGCGAGCTGGTGCGGGGCATGCCGCCGGGAACTGGAACGCTTCGAGAAGCTGCGCCGCACCTACGGCAGCGCCGGGCTCGTCGTCTTCGCCGTCAACCTGGACAAGGATCCGGCGCAGGCGCGATCGCACGCCGCGGCGGCCGGCATCGGCTACCCGGTGCTGTTCGACGCCTCCAAGGACGTGAGCAGGGCGTACCAGGCCGACGACCTTCCGCTGGTGGTGCTGGTCGACCGCCACGGCGTCGTCCGCTCGCGACACTTTGCGCTGGACGAACGCGAAGCGCGCGGGCTAATGGTCACGCTGCGCGACATGATCGACGAATGAACGGGATGCTCAAGATGAGAACGACTCTGACTGCGCTCGTGGTGAAGGCTTCCATGATCGCGGCGCTCACGCCTGCGCTTGCGCAGGAGCCGGCTCCGCCTTCGGCGGACCGCTCGGCGCTCGACACCGAGGTGCAGGACCTGCGCCGCCAGGTCGTGGACCTGAACCGCGACCTGTTCATGCTGGAGGAAGACCTGCTGTTCCCTGCGAGCACGCAGGTCGCGGTGTTCGTATCCATGGACATCGGCACCTTTTTCCAGCTCGACTCAGTGCAGATCAAGGTGGACGACAAGGAAGTCGCGAACTACCTGTACACCGCCCGCGAGCTCGAGGCGCTGAAGCGCGGCGGCGTGCACCGCATCTGGCTCGGCAACCTCAAGGCGGGCGAGCACGAGGTGGTCGCTTTCTTCACCGGCCAGGGCACGCACGAGCGCGACTACAAGCGCGGCGCGACGCTCACGGTCAACAAGGGCGTGGGCGCGCAGTACGTCGAGCTCAAGATCAGCGACCGCCTGCGCAAGCTGCAGCCTGAATTCGTGGTCCGCGTCTGGGAATAGACGCGGTGCTGGCCCCGGTACTCATGACCGCGCTGCTGGCCGCCGTCGAGGCGCCTGCCGCCGGCACGGCCGTTCCCGGGCTGCCGGCGGTCAAGGTGCAGGACCTGCACTACGGCGACGTGCTGTTCCATTTCTACCAGCACGAGCACTTCGACGCGCTCGTGCGGCTGGCGTCGTACCGCGAGCAGGGCCGTCTCGCGGCGCACGCGCGCGATGCGGAGCTGCTGCGCGGCGGCCTGTATCTTTCGCTCGGGCAGCACCGGGAGGCGCGCGAGATCTTCGAGCGTCTTCTGGCTGACCGCGAGACGCCGCCGCAGGTGCGGGATCAGGCGTGGTTCTGGCTCGGCAAGGTGCTCTATGCCTCCGGCCTGTTCGCGGATTCGGAGCGCGCGCTGCGCTCGGTCGCGGCCTCTCTGCCGCCTGCGCTCGAGCCCGAGCGTCGGCTGCTCCTCGCCCAGGGGCTCATGTACCGCGGACGCTTCGACGAAGCGGTCGCCGAACTCGAGGGCTGGAGCGGGGCGCCGGAGTGGACCGCCTATGCGCAGTTCAACCTCGGCGTCGCGCTGGTGCGCGCCGGTCGCGAAGCGCCGGGACTTGCGCTACTGGATGCAGTCGGACTGCTGGTCACCGAGCACCCTGAACTGATCGCGCTGCGCGACAAGGCCAACGTCGCGATCGGCTATGCGCACCTGCAGGCGGGGCGGCCCGCGGCGGCGCGCCTCGCGCTCGATCGCGTGCAGCTTGCCGGCTCGCAGTCGAGCAAGGCGCTGCTCGGTGCCGGCTGGGCGGACGCCGCGGAGGGTGGCTACCGCCAGGCGCTGGTGCCCTGGCTCGAACTTCACGATCGCGCGGTCCAGGACGGTGCGGTGCAGGAGTCGTTCCTGGCGGTGCCCTATGCCTACGCCGAGCTCGGCGCGATCGGCCAGGCCGTGGATTACTACGAACAGGCGATCGCGTCCTACGACGCCGAACGCACCCGCATCGACGAGTCCATCGCCGCGATCCGCGCGGGCCGCCTGCTGCAGGCGGCGCTGGCGACGCAGGGCGACGGCCGTCAGGGCTGGTTCGCCCAGCTCGCCGACGTGCCGGATTCGCCGGAGTCCCGATACCTCTACCATCTGATGGCGGGTCATGAATTCCAGGAGGGCCTCAAGAGCTACCGGGCACTCGATGCGATGTCGAAGAACCTTGCGCGCTGGCAGGACAGCCTCGGGGCGTTCGGCGACATGGTGGCGACGCGCCGGCAGGCGGTCGCCGCGCGGCTGCCCGGAGCGGAATCGCGGCTCGCCATGGTGGACGTCGGCGATCTCAACCAGCGGCGCGACGGACTGCGCGCGCGGCTGGAGGCTGCGATCGCCGTGCGCGACGTGACCGCGCTCGCGACGGACCAGGAGCGCGGGTGGCTCGTGCTGCTCGACGGCGTGGACGCGGAACTGGCGGCCCAGCCGGGCGACGCAAGTCTCGCCGACGCGCGCGAAAAGGCGCGGCTCGCGCGCGGCGTGCTGATGTGGCGCCTCGACGAAGCCTGGAAGGTGCGGCGCTGGCAGGCAGAGCGCTCGATGCGGGAACTGGACGCTGCTGTCTACGACGCGCGCACGCGCCAGACGGCGTCGTCGCGCGCCCGCCAGGGGGCGCCGGAGCGCAATGCGGTGCTCGGACGGCGGGTCCAGGCGGTCGCTCCGCGCGTGGAAATGCTCGCCGCACGCGTCGATTCCGCCAAGGCCGCGCAGGAACGCTACCTCGCCGATATCGCGGTCGGCGAACTCGAGTCGCAGCGCCGCCGCCTGGACGAGTACTCGGTGCAGGCGCGCTACGCCATCGCGACCATTTACGACCGCGCAAGTGCGCAGGCGCCGGCGCCGTGAAGCGGGCACCCATGCTCGCGGCGCTGCTGCTGCTCGCCGTGCCGGATGCGTCGGCGCAGACGGTGGGCGACCTGCGCAAGCGCGAAGCGCCGGTGCAGACGGGACCCGCGACGCCCGTGGACGCATCGCGCGTGCGCGCCGCCTATCGCCACTTCCTCGATCTCAAGGCCGGCGACCCTCAGCTCCGTGCCGAGGCGCTGCGTCGCCTGGCGGACCTCGAACTCGAGGCCGCGGACGCCCTGCGCGGAGACGGCAGCACGCCTTCGGCGGGCGTGCTCGAGACGCGCGCGGCGATCGCGCTCTACGAAGAACTGCTCGCGATGGAGCCCGACCATCCGCGGATCGACTCGGTGCTGTACCAGCTGGGCCGCGCCTGGGAGGCCGAGGGCGACCCGGTGAAGGCGCTGTCGTACCTCGACCGGCTGGTCGCGCGGTTCCCGAAGAGCCGGCACCTCGACGAGGCGCAGTTCCGCCGCGGCGAGATCCTGTTCAGCGCGCAGCGCTGGGTCGACGCGGAGCACGCCTACGCATCCGTGATCGCATACCGGCCGGAATCCGCGTTCCACGAGCAGGCGCTCTACAAGCACGGATGGGCCCTGTTCAAGCAGGCCAATGTCGAGGGCAGCGCGAAGTCGCTCCTCGGCGTGCTCGACCGCAGGCTGGTGACCCCGGGCGGCGCCGAGATCGCCGACATCTCCACGCTCTCGCGTGCGGACCGGGAGCTGGTGCAGGACACCGAGCGAGCGCTCGGCATCCAGTTCGCGGCCGAAGATCCGGCGGGCTCGCTCGCCGCAGCGCTCGAGCGTCACGACTGGCCTTCCTATTCGTGGCGGCTGCACGCGTCGCTCGGCAACCTCCTGGTCGACAAGGAGCGCTATACCGACGCGGCCGACACCTACCGGGCATTCGCCGCGCGCCGCCCGGATCACCTTCGCTCGCCGGACCTGCAGTCGCTCGCAATCGAGGCGTACCGCAAGGGCGGCTTCGCAGAACTCGCGATGCAGGGCAAGAAGGAATACGTCGAGTTGTACCGGTTCAACGGCGCATTCTGGGCGACGCGCAGCCGCGAGGACGCCCCCGAAGTCGTCAGGCAGCTGAAAGCGCATCTGCGCGATGTCGCGCGGCACCAGCATGCCGTCGCGCAGGCGGGCAAGAAGCCGTCCGACTACCAGCTGGCCGCGCGCTGGTATCGCGACCTGCTCGAGTCGTTCCCCGACGAGCCGGACGCCGCCGAAACCAACTACCTGCTGGCCGACGTGCTGTTCGAGAGCGGGCAATTCGGCGAGGCGGCGCTCGAGTACGAGCGCACCGCCTACGTCCAGCTCCCGGGGCCGCGCAGCCCGGCGGCAGGGTACGCCGCACTGGTCGCGCGCGAGCGCCACGAGGCGGCGCTCGCCGGTGCCGAGCGCGCCGCCTGGCACCGCCAGAGCATCGACAGCGCGCTGCGCTTCGCCACCGCCTGGCCTGAACACCCGCAGGCCGGGGCGATGTGGCTGCGGAGCGCGAAGCAGCTTTTCGCCCTGTCCGAGTTCGACGCCGCCGCAAAGGCCGCGGGCCAGGTCGTGACGCGCATGCCCCCGATGGGCCGGGAGGACGAACGCGCGGCCTGGAGCGTGATCGCGGACGCCAGTTTCGAGCTCGGCCGCTTCGCCGAATCCGAAGGCGCCTACGCCGAGGTGCTCGCGCGCCTCGATACCGCGGCGCAGGAGCGCGGCGCCGTCACCGAGCGGCTCGGCGCCTCGATCTACAAGCAGGGAGAGGCGCGCCAGCAGGCCGGCGACACCGCCGGCGCGGTGGCCGACTTCCTGCGCGTCGCGACCGCGGCGCCCGGCTCGAAGCTCGTGTCGAACGCACAGTTCGACGCCGCGACGCTGCTGCTGCGCGCGCGCGACTGGAACGCGGCGATCCCGATCCTCGAGGCTTTCCGTCGCGACTTCCCGGACCACGCGCTCGCCCGCACCGTGCCGCGCAATCTTGCCGTCGCCTATGTCGAGGCGGGCCGGCACCGGGAGGCCGCGGTCGAGTTCGAGCGCGTCGCCGACGACACGGCGGAGGACGCGGCGGTGCGCAAGAGCGCACTGCTGCAGGCTGCGGACCTCCACGAAAGGACGGGCAACGGGCCGGCGATGGCCCGGGTCTGGGAGCGCTTCGTCGGGCGCTACCCCGAGCCGCTCGACGAGGCGATGGCGGCGCGGCAGAAGCTCGCGGGTCTCGCCCGCGACATGGGCGATGCGCCCGCGCGTACGCGCTGGCTGCGCGAGATCGTGGATGCCGACCGCGCGGCCGGCGCCGGTCGCACCGACTCGAGCCGCCTGCTCGCCGCTCGCGCATCGCTCGAACTCGCGGCCCCGCTGCTGGCCGCGTTCGAGGCGGTGCCGCTCAATGCGCCGCTCGCGCAGTCGCTGAAGGCCAAGCGCGACGCGATGGAGGCCGCGCTTTCCGCCTATCGCGCGGCGGCCGACTACGGCGTCGCCGAGGTCGCGACCGCCGCGACCTTTGCGACCGCCGAGATGTATCGCCGGCTCGCCGCGGACCTGCTCGCCTCCGAGCGTCCGCGCAACCTCGGCGCGGAGGAGCAGGAACAATACGCGCTGCTGCTCGAAGAGCAGGCCTATCCGTTCGAGGAGGAGGCGATCGAGCTGCACGAGGGCAATGCCGCGCTGGCACAGGAAGGCATCTACGACGACTCGGTTCGCGGGAGCTTCGCGGCGCTCGCGGAGCTGAAGCCCGCGCGCTACCGGAAAGCCGAGCGCCTGCCCGAAGCCGCGGCGCAGCCGGAGATCGCGCCGGCGCTCGAGGCACTCGCGGCGGGCAGATTTGCGGAAGCCGAGGCGCTGCTCGCGACAGCCCAGCCCGGGCCCGCGTCCTGGACCGCGATCGGCGTCGCGCGCCGTCAGCAGGGGCGCATGACGGAGGCGCGGGAAGCCTACGAGGGCGCCGCGATGCTGGCGCCCGCGGACCCGCTGCCGGCGCTCAACATGGGCGTGCTGTTCGACCTGTACCTGGGCCGGCCCGAGGCCGCGCTCGCGGAGTACGAGCGTTATCAGGTCCTGGCCGGGACCCCGGACCTGCAGGTCACCGCGTGGATCACGGAAGTGAGGCGACGCGCGGGTCTCGAGGAGCAGAGCGCGGAGGCCAACCCATGAAGCGCAGGCTGGCGCCCGTCCTGCTCGCCTTCGCCGCGGCGGCATCCGGACAGGAACCGGAGACCCAGGCTCCAGCGCCTGCTCCGGCGGCCGTCGAGACTGCGCCGCGCGCCGCGGCGGCGCCACCGACCCGCGACACCCGGTTCAAGACCATGGACCGCCTCGAACTCGGCACCACGTCGATCACCGGCAACCAGGAACTGCCCAAGGTCATGTACGTGGTGCCCTGGAAGAAGGCGGAACTCGGCGACCTGTCGGGCAAACCGGCCCGGTCCCTGATCGACGAGATCCTCGCACCGGTGGACCGCGACGTGTTCCGCCGCGAAATCGGCTATTTCGAGACCCTCAGCGAGGGAATCCAGGGCGAGGCCTCTCAGGGCGAGAATCCGGTCACGCCGGAAACGGCGCGGCCATAGCATCTTGGGCAACTGAACGGGAGACACCAGGAGTCACCCCCTGGATACGTATACGACGATCGTCACATTCTTCCAGGAGGGCGGGATCTTCATGTACCCGATCGCCCTCGTCGCGGCGCTCGGGATCGCGGTCGCGCTGGAGCGCTGGGCCTACCTCTGGCGCACCGAGGGCGCCAACCGCCGCCTGTGGGACGAGGTCGCCCCGTTCCTGAAGACCGGCGACTACAAGCGCGCGGCGTCCGCGACCGCGACCTCCGGCTCGGCGGTCGGCCAGATCCTGCAATACGGCCTGGCGCGCGTGCAGACCGCCAAGCGCCGCGACGACGTCGAGAAGGCGATGGAGGAGAGCCTGATGGAGGTCGTGCCGAAGCTCGAGAAGCGCACGCACTACCTGGCGAGCTTCGCGAACATCGCGACGCTGCTTGGCCTGCTCGGCACCATCATCGGCCTGATCCAGGCGTTCCAGGCGGTGTCGAACGCCGCGCCGGCGGAACGCGCGGACCTGCTGTCGGCGTCGATCTCGGTCGCGATGAACACGACCGCGTTCGGCCTGATCGTCGCGATCCCGCTGCTGCTGGTGCACTCGGTGCTGCAGTCGAAGACGACCAACATCGTCGACAGCCTCGAAATGGCCTCGGTCAAGTTCCTGAACACGGTCGTGGAGCGCAAGCCGGAGGTCGCGTGAGCGTCACCACGCGAGCCGCCAAGCGCCACCGCCGCCACGAGGCGGCGGACCTCGCGGTCACGGCCTTCATGAACCTGATGGTCGTGCTGGTGCCGTTCCTGCTGATCACGGCGGTGTTCTCGCGCATGACCATCCTCGAGCTGAACCTCCCGAGCTCGAGCCAGTCGCTTCCCGAGACCCCGCAGGCGATCAACCTGGAGATCGTCGTGCGACAGTCCACAATCGAGACAGCGGACCGCGGCACGGGGCTGCTGCGGGCGTTTCCGGACAAGGAAGGCAAGCGCGACTACGACGGACTCGCGAAATTCCTGGTGGACGACATCAAGCCGCGCTTCCCGACGCTCGAGGCTGTGACGATCCTGGTCGAGCCCGATGTCCCCTATGACACGGTCGTGCAGGTCATGGACCTGGCGCGCGTGCGCACCGTGACGGACGGCCCGCGTGCCTACCAGGTCGAGCTGTTCCCGGAGATCTCGATCGGCGACGCGCCGATGCTCGGGGAGGGCAGATGAGCCACTCGGCACGCGCCCAGCGCATGGCCCGCCACCACGCGCGGAAGAAGCCCGCGGCGCTGTCGCTGGTGTCGCTGATGGACATCTTCACCATCCTGGTGTTCTTCCTGCTGGTGAATTCGGCGGAGATCCAGACCCTGGAACCGCCGAAGTCGCTGACCCTGCCCGAATCGGTGGCGCAGGACCGGCCGCGCGAGACCGTCATCGTCATGGTGACGAAGGACGTGGTGTTCGTGCAGGACGAACCGGTCGTGAGCGTGGCGGACGTGGACCGCGCGGACGGCGTCATCATCGCGCCGCTCAAGCGCGCGCTCGGCGCGCGCAAGGACCGCGCCTTGCTGCGCGCCTCGGCGACCGACCCGAGTGCGCGCGAGATCACCATCCTCGGCGACCGCGACGTGCCGTACCGCGTGCTGAAGAAGATCATGGCCACCTGCACCGAAGCGGACTGCGGCAAGCTGTCGCTCGCGGTGGTGCAGAAGGAAGAGGCCATGCACGTCTCGGGCGTGATCGAAGGCTGACCCGGAGCAACCATGCCGGCACTCATCACCTTCTACTACCGCAGCTTCGAGCTCCCCTGGGACGTGGACCCGGAGGAGCGCGAGCGCTTCCGCAAGACGTGGCGCACCGCGCTCGGCGTGGTGCTGCTGTTCTCGCTTGCGATGCCGTGGCTGCCGGTGCCGGAGCGTCCGCTCGACGTACCGCCCGCGATCCCGCCCCGCATCGCCCAGCTGGTGCTCGAGCGCGCCACGCCCCCGCCGCCCCCGCCGCCGCCGCCGGAGCGCGCGGAGACGCGGCCGCGGCCGGACCAGAAGCCGGTCCCGCAGCCCGAGACCGACCTCGCACGCACGCAGCGGGCGCGCAGAAAGGCGTCGCAGGCCGGCCTGCTGCCGTTCGTGGACCAGCTCGCCGACCTGCGCGACCAGTTCGACGTGAAGAAGGACGACCTGAAGCCGCTCGCAAGCGCGAAGGGAGACGGCGACACGCCGCGCGCCGAACGCTCGCTGATCACGGCCCGCACCGGCACGCTCACCGGCGGCATCAATACCGCCGGCGTCAGCCGCGGTTTCGGCGCCGGCTCAGGCACGCTGGACGGCCATGGCACGACGCGCATGCAGGTGCCGCTCGGCGGCTCGGGCTCGGGCAATGCGCTCTCGGGGTCCGGCGACAATGTGAACCGCAGCGGCGGCGGCAAGAAGGCCTCGCGCAGCCAGGAAGAGATCGAGCTGGTTTTTGACAGGAACAAGGCGGCGATCTATGCGCTCTACAACCGCGCGCTCAGGGACAACCCCGCGCTGCTCGGCAAGGTCGTGTTCGAACTGACCATCGCGCCCTGGGGCGAGGTCACCGACTGCCGCATCGTCTCGAGCGAACTCAGGGACGCGGAACTCGAGCGCAAGCTGGTCTCGCGCATCCGCATGTTCCGTTTCGCCGACAAGGACGTCGAGGCGATGACGACGAGCAAGCCGATCGAGTTCTTCCCGGCCTGATTCCGGCCCGAAACGCCCCTTGATCCAGGTCAATGCCGGCGGCACGCTGGCGGCCTAGCATGGTCGTGCCCGGCGGGCGGCCGGGCGGGTGAATGGCGGGAGAAGATCATGCGCGCCACGGCAGGTCGGAAGCATCGGCGGATGGCGATCGCGGCGGTGACCGCCGCCCTCTGGTTCGCAGGCGCGCAGGCGGGCGACCCGGTGGCGGTGCATCGCGCCGAGGCTGCCTCCGGCGGCAAGCCCGCGGCGGCGCAGCTGCAGGCGGGCGAGAAGGCCTACCAGTCGGCCTGCATGGCCTGCCACCAGGCAAACGGCGAGGGCCTGCCCGGGGCATTCCCGCCGCTCGCGGGCTCCGACTACCTGAAGGCCGACCGGCACCGCGCGGTCAGGAACGTGCTGCAGGGCCTGACCGGTCCCGTCGTCGTGAACGGCGTGAGCTACAACTCGGTGATGCCGCCGATGTCGCAGCTCGCGGACGCCGACATCGCCAATGCGCTGACCTACGCGATGAATTCCTGGGGGAACGCGTTCGGCGCCGTGTCAGCGGCTGAGGTCGCCGCGGTACGGGCGGGGCCCAGGCCGAAGCAGACCGCGCAGTCGCCGACCGAACATCCCTCAACCTCGGTCGCGGAACTCAAGTACCAGGGGGCGCCTTCCGCGGTCGGCGCGGCGGCATCGGCGATCGAGATGGTGGTTTCCCCGGGCGCGCCGGCGATGTCGCATGGGGAATTCGACCGCGCGAAGCAGATCTACTTCGAGCGCTGCGCCGGCTGCCACGGCGTACTGCGCAAGGGCGCCACGGGCAAGCCCCTGACGCCCGAGATCACGCAGGCGAAGGGCACCGATTACCTCAAGGTGTTCATCAACTACGGCTCGCCGGCCGGGATGCCGAACTGGGGCACGTCGGGCGAGCTCAGCCCGGCCGACGTCGACATCATGGCGCGTTACGTGCAGCACGTGCCGCCGATGCCGCCCGAATACGGCATGCCGGAAATGCGGGCGAGCTGGAAACTGCTGGTGCCGCCGGCCGACCGTCCGACCCGCAAGATGAACGGCTACAACGTCGACAACATCTTCGCCGTCACGCTGCGCGACTCCGGCGAAGTGGCGCTGATCGACGGCGACACCAAGGAGATCATCAACATCCTGCGCACCGGCTACGCGGTCCACATCTCGCGGATGTCGCACTCGGGCCGCTACGTCTACACCGTCGGGCGTGACGCCAAGGTGGACCTGATCGACCTGTGGATGGAAAAACCGGATATCGTCGCCGAGATCAAGCTGGGGCTCGAGGCGCGCTCGGTCGAGACTTCGAAGTACAAGGGCTACGAGGACCGGCTCGCGATCGGCGGCACCTACTGGCCGCCGCAGTTCACCGTGATGGACGGCGAATCGCTCGAGCCGCTCAAGATCTACTCGACCCGCGGCATGACCGTCGACACCCAGGAATACCATCCCGAGCCGCGGGTGGCCGCCATCGTCGCCTCGCACGAGCACCCGGAATGGATCGTCAACGTCAAGGAAACCGGCCAGATCCTGCTGGTCAACTATCGCGACGTGGACAACCTCCAGGTCACCCAGATCGGCGCCGCGCGCTTCCTGCACGACGGCGGCTGGGACCGGACTCTGCGCTATTTCCTGACCGCCGCGAACCAGTCGGACAAGATCGCCGTCGTGGACTCGAAGGAGCGCAGGCTGACGGCGCTCATCGACGTCGACAAGATTCCGCACCCGGGACGCGGCGCCAATGTCGAGGACCCGCGGTTCGGCCCGGCCTGGATCACGAGCGCGCTCGGCAACGACAAGATCACCTACATCGGCACCGATCCCGACAAGCATCCGGACAATGCCTGGAAGGTCGTCAGGACCCTGAAGGGGCAGGGCGGCGGCTCGCTGTTCGTCAAGACGCACCCGCATTCCAACAATCTGTACGTGGACACGCCGCTCAACCCCGACCCGAAGATCAGCCAGAGCGTCGCGGTATTCGACGTCAGGAATCCCGAGGCGGGCTACCAGGTGCTGCCGATCGCGGAGTGGGCGGACGTCGGCGAGGGCCCGAAGCGCGTGGTGCAGCCCGAGTTCAACAAGGCCGGTGACGAGGTCTGGTTCTCGGTCTGGAACGGCATGAACCAGCAGTCCGCGCTGGTGGTCGTCGACGACCGGACCCGCAAGCTGAAGGCCGTGATCAAGGATCCGCGGCTCATCACGCCGACCGGCAAGTTCAACGTCTACAACACGCAGCACGACATCTACTGAGGCCGCGAGGCCTCAGTCGAAGGTCGCGCTCACCGTAACGGCGAAGTTGCGCCCCGGCTCGAGGTAGAGCGGGAGCATCGGGTCCGCGGGCGACCGCCCGCGCACGCTCGCCCACTCGTGGTAGCGGCGGTCGCCGAGGTTGAAGAGCCCGGCGTGCAACGTCACGCGCTCGCACGCCTGCCAGCGCAGGCGCAGGTCGACCAGCGCGTACCCGCCGGGCCGGTACAGGGGACCCGCCGACTCGTCGACGTCGTGCTTGGCCCCGACCAGCGTCACGTCGAGTCCCGCGCCGATCGCGCCCGAGGGCGTGTCGTAGCGGACGCCCAGCACGCCGCGCGGCGGGTCGATCGAATTGATCGGCCGGTCGCGCACCGTGTCCTCGCCGTCGGTCCAGCCGGCGGACGCGTGCACCGTGAAACCCGCGAGGCGCCCCCGCCAGGCGCCCAGGTCGGCCTCGATGGCGGCCTCCGCCCCGACGATCTCGGCGCGCGCGAGGTTTCGCGACTGGAACAGCGTGGTGCCGGTGCCGGGCTCGGTGCCGATGTTTACGCGCGACGCGATGAAATCCCGGTAGCGGCTCGCATAGACGCTCGCGCTGCCCGTCAGGGACGCGCCCGAGAATCTCAGGCCCAGTTCCAGGCTGTCGCTGCGCTCCGGCCGCAGCTCCGGGTTCGGGATCGCGCGCGTGTTGAATTGCGGCAGGTCGAGCCCGATGTTGACGTCGTCGAACGGCGGCGAGCGGAACCCGTGCGCGTACTGCAGATAGAGGGCGCGGCTCTCGGAGAGCCTCAGGCCGACCGCGATCTTCGGCGACAACGACGCTTCCTCGACCGACACCGGCGGCTCGCTCGGGTTGTCGGCCGCGTACATGGCATCCACCGACGGCGACAGGCGGTACCAGTCGGCCCGTAACGCCGGGATCAGCGACCAGTGGCCGTCGCCGGGACGCCATTCGTCCTGCAGATACAGACCCGCCTCGCGGATGCGCGAGATCGGGAAATCGCGCACCGGCAGCGCCTCGCCGAGGATGGTCGAGGTCGAATCGCCGGTCGCCAGGTTCGTCTGCAGTCCGTCGCGCCGCTCGACGACGCGGGTATCCGTGAACTCGAGGCCGCCCACCAGCCGGTGCGGGCCGGCGTGCGACAGCACTTCGCGTGCGAGGGTCAATTCGCCTCCCGCCGCGCGCTCGCGGTAGTGGAACTCGCGCTCGATCGCGAGCGGCGGGGTCGCGGGCGGCGCCGCGCGCCGCTCCTCGTGCGTGAACTGCCGGACGGCACTTTCGTTCCAGTACAGGCGCCAGCGGCCCTGATCGGCCGGCCCGGCGGTCCCGAATTCCTGGTCGAGGATGAGACTCACCACTTCGGTCCGGTCGTCGCCCTCGAGCCGGATGGTGTTCGCGAAACGGCCCGCCGACAGTTCGAGCGAATCCACGTCGATCTGCGTCCGGTCGCGGTGCCATTGAACGGTGAGACGGAGCGGCCACCCGGCGCCGTTGAATACGCCGCGCGCGAGCAGCGCGTCCGAGTCCTGCTCGCGAGGATTGGGCGGCGGCGCGCCGCCGGCGTGGTCGAGTTCGCCGCCCTCGCGCCGGGCGTAGGCCACCAGCCCCTCGAGCGGCCCGCCGCGGGCCGCGCCCGTGACGCCGGCGAAATCCGAGCCATCGTCGCTCGCGTAGCCGGCCCGCGCACGCAGCACGGCCGTACCGCCGTCCAGCAGGTCGGCGGGATTCAGCGTCGTGATCGACACGACGCCCGCGATCGCATCGCTGCCGTAGAGCGCCGATGCAGGACCGCGCAGCAGCTCGATCCTGCGGATCACCTCGAGGTCGGCGAAACGGCGTCCGGTATTCGAAAAACTGCCGATGGCAAAACTCTTCGCCGCCGGCACGCCATCGGTTTCGACCAGGACGCGGTTGCCGCCGAGCCCGCGCACGGTGACGCCGCCCGCGCCGAAGCGCTGCGGATCGCGCGCGATCGACACGCCGGGCTCGCGCACCAACGCATCGGCGAGCTCGAATGCCACGAGCGCCTCGATCTCGGCGGCGGTGACGACCGAAACCGCGGCCGCCGCATCGGCGAGCGGCTGCGGCAGCTTGCCGACGACGGTCACGGTCTCGAGTTCGGGCATGCCGGCCTCTGCGCCCGCCTGCGCGGCGCCGAGCAGCAACAGGACGGCGAGCGGCGCCCGTTCCGCGGGGGACCGCGACCGGCTAACATGCGCTTCCCGCGCCACGAGGA
>JBQTKF010000039.1:0-1672 GCA_052386355.1 Gammaproteobacteria bacterium | reverse complement strand
ACCCAGCCGCGGTTCGCGTAGCGGGTCCCCATGCCGTGCACCTGCAGGATCTCGCGCACCTCGCCGTAGCAGCCGAGGCGATCGGCCAGCACGCCTTCCTCGCGGTCGGTGGCTTCGAGCACGACGGCCGCGCAGCCGTCGCCGAACAGCACCGAGACGTTGCGGTTGCCCCAGTCCATCATCGGCGAGATCAGCTCGCCGCCGATCACGACTGCATTCCGAACCACGCCGGCCTTGATCATCGAGCTCGCGGCGGTGAGCCCGTAGAGGAAGCTGGTGCAGGCGGTGTTGACGTCCATGGCGCCCGCCGCTTTCGCGCCGAGGCGCTTCTGCACCCAGGACGCCATGTTCGGGACCTGCTCGTCCATGCTGCAGGTGCCGAACACGATCAGGTCGAGATCGGCGGCGGACAGGTCCGCGGCGGCGAGCGCACGGCAGGCCGAGACGTAGCCGAGTTCACCGAGCGACACATGGGAGATTCGCCGCTCGTGGATGCCGGTGCGGCTCTGGATCCACTCGTCGTCGGTGTCGAGAAAAGTCGCGAGGTCGGCGTTGGAAAGGACGGCCGGCGGCATGCACTTGCCCCAGCCCGTGATCGCTGCAAACGTCAAGGATGTCCCCTCGCTGCCAGCCGGGATTGTACGCTGGCGGGGAGGGCGGCCGCGGTCGCGACGGGTTCCAACGTTTGCCGCGTCCGCCGCGTCCAAGTACATGAATGGAAGGGAGCTTCCCTGAGTGGCCGGACTCGCAAACGTGAGCGCTGACACCGAGGAAGGCCGGGTGAACCGCGCGAGGCGGGGCGACCAGGCCGCCTTCGAAGGCCTCTACCGCGAGCATGTCGGTCGCGTATACGGGTTGTGCCTGCGCATGACCGGGCAGGCGGCCTCCGCCGAGGACCTGACGCAGGACACCTTCGTGAGCGCCTGGAAGAGCCTGCCGGGATATGAAGGCAGGAGCAGTTTCTCGACCTGGCTGCACCGTATCGCGGTCAACGCGGTGCTGGCATCGCGGCGCGGGCCGCGCGGAAGGCTCGAGACCAGCCTGACGGACGAGGAAGGCAACGAGATGGAATTTGCGGCGGAGGATGCGATGGACCAGGCGACGCCGATCGACCTCGAGCGCGCGATCGGGACGCTCCCGGCCGGCGCGCGGGACATCGTCGTCCTGCACGGCATCTACGGCTACAGCCACGAAGAGGCGGCAGAGATGCTGGGCGTCGCGGTCGGCACCTGCAAGGCGCAGTTGCACCGCGCGCGGCAGCTTCTGCGTTCGCGCATGCGGAGGGAGGCGGCGACATGAACACGATTCCGTTCGGTCCCAGGCGCGACGCGGACGCGCTCGTTGCGAAGGCGAGGGAACTGCCGCAGGAAGTCGCGCCTGCGAGCGACCTCTGGCCCGGCATCGCCGCGCGCCTCGAGAGCCAGCCGCACGAAGCCGCGCCGCGCCGCTTCGGCTGGCCGATGGCGCTGGCCGCCGGTTTCATGGTCGCCGCGGTGTCCGCGCTCCTGACCTGGGTCTTGATGAAGGACGGCCGTGAGCCGGACGCGGCCGTGATGGCCAGGCAGCCGGCGGCCATCGTGCCCGTGAATTACGGGCCGAACTCGGCGCTCGGCGCCGCGCAGCTTTCGGCGCGCGACGAACTGATGCCGGAGTTCCGGCGGCGGTTCGCACT
>JBQTKF010000038.1:0-46635 GCA_052386355.1 Gammaproteobacteria bacterium | reverse complement strand
AGCTCGAATCGCAGAACTGCGGCAAGCCTCTGATGGCCGCGCAGAACGACGAGATGCCGGCGGTCGCGGACGTATTCCGTTTCTTCGCGGGCGCCTGCCGCACCATGACGGGCGCCATCGCGGGCGAATACGCGGCCGGCTTCACCAGCATGATCCGACGCGATCCGGTCGGCGTCGTCGCCTCGATCGCGCCCTGGAACTACCCGCTCATGATGGCGGCGTGGAAACTGGGCCCGGCGCTTGCCGCCGGCAACACGGTCGTGCTCAAGCCCTCGGAACAGACGCCGCTCTCTACCCTGAAGCTTGCCGAACTCCTGGCCGAGCTATTCCCGGCGGGCGCCGTCAACATCATCACCGGCCGCGGCGAAAGCGTGGGCGCACCACTCGTTTCGCATCCCGGCGTGCGCATGGTCTCGCTCACGGGCGACGTCTCGACCGGCGAGAAGATCCTGAAAGCGGCCTCGAAGGGCATCAAGCGCACCCATCTGGAACTCGGCGGCAAGGCGCCGGTGATCGTGTTCGACGACGCGAACCTCGAGGAGGTCGTCGGCGGCGTGCGCACCTTCGGCTACTACAACGCCGGTCAGGACTGCACCGCGGCCTGCCGGCTGTACGCCGGCGCGAAGATCTACGACAGGCTGGTTGCGGACCTCTCGCTCGCGGCCAAATCGATCAAGGTCGGCCGTCAGACCGAGGACGGCGTCGAGATGGGCCCGCTCATCAGCCAGGAGCAGCGTGAACGCGTCGCAGGCTTCGTCGAGCGCGCGAAAGCGACCAAACACGTCGAAGTCACGGCCGGCGGCAAGACCGGCAAGGGCGGCGGGTTCTTTTATGAGCCGACCGTGGTCGCCGGCGCGCGCCAGACCGACGAGATCGTGCGTCGCGAAGTGTTCGGGCCGGTGGTCTCGGTGACCCGCTTCAAGGACGCAGAACAGGCGATCGCCTGGGCGAACGATTCCGACTACGGCCTCGCCTCATCGGTCTGGACCAGCGACATTGGCCGCGGCATGCAGGTCGCCGCGCGGCTCCAGTACGGCTGCACCTGGGTCAACACGCATTTCATGCTGGTGTCCGAGATGCCGCACGGCGGCGTGAAGCGGTCGGGGTACGGGAAGGATCTGTCGATGTATGCGCTCGAGGATTACACGACGGTCAGGCATGTGATGGTCAAGATCTAGCCAGGCGCTAGCGGCTCCTCGCCATCCGCCCGAACGCTTCGATCATCTCCCGCCACAGCCGCTCCGGCGGCCCGACGATAGCGACGAAATGCGTGCGGTCGCTGATCACGACGCTGCGAAGCTCCGGGCGCCCGGCCGCGGGCGGCGGGTGCCGGCGGCGTTCGATCACGAGCCCGTAGCGCAGATCGCGAGATTCGGGCGCCGCGCGCCTGACCCATTCCATCAAGGGATGCCTGGCCGCATCCACGCGCCGCGCGGCGATGACGGCGCCGTCCTGCGCGTCGTCGCCGAACTCGCGGTCGTAATTGACGAAATAGAACGGCGGCGCCGTGGTGTCGAGCACGAGATGCGCCGGCAACGGAAAGTGGCCGTGGAAGATCCGGAGCAGCACGAGACCGTCGAGGCTGCGCGTATCGAGGCGCTTCAGGTTCCAGGATGCCTGCACGTTTCGGCGGTCCGCCTGCGCCGTGGCGACTGCCGGCGAAAATGCCGCGATGGACGCCAGCAGGGCAAGGAGTTCCCTGCGCGTGACTGCCGGCGCGGCGTCGAGCATGTCCTCGTCGAATGGCCGGACTGCGTCCACCATGGACGCAACTTTAGCGCGCCGCGGACGCGAACCAGGCGCACGGATGCGCCCGGCCGCCTCCGGGTCGTCCAGCCTCAGTCGTGCCGGCTGCGCAGCTGGCCGCGGACCTCGCCGCCCGGGAACGTCGACGAATGCACGTTGACGTAGGCGACGCCGCCGCGAATTGCCGCAATCAGCTCCGCAAACTCGCCGGCGGCGATGCCTTGCCCGACGGGGCCGATCGTGTTCGCGGCCTGGAGCAGGCCGGTGACGGTCCCGGACTGCGGGCATTGCGGCGCAAGCCCGGTGGGATCCGGATTGGTCGCGGTCTGGCACAGGAACACGCTGATGCCGCCGTTGACGGAATGCTGGCCGAAATGGATGTGCGCCTGCCGGACGTCGCCGGTCAGACCCAAATAGGAAAGCTCGTACGAAATCGTTCCGGCTTTCTCATCGATCCTGGCGCGGAAACGGCCCGTTGCGGCTGACGAAACCGCGGGCACTTCCTGGTAGCTGACCAGGCGGGTCGAAACCGACTGTCCGTGGTCTCCGTCGGCGGCCGCCGGCAGCGCCAGCACCGCGATGCAAGCCGTGATCGCCCCTGATATTGCGCGCATGACTGATCTCCCATTGAGCGGCACGAATCAGATCCTCTGATCCGCGCGAACCTCAGGCGTTCCGTGGAAACCGCGACGATGAGAACGACGGGCCGACGCGGCCCTTCAACGAGCGGAAGTTCAAGGGGTTGGCATGCTTTCCTGCGCTGGCGCGCAGATGAACTCCGTAATCGCTTGTATCACTTCGTCGTGCGACAGGATGTCCCGGTGCCCGAGACCCTCGGTCGTCATGACCTCGAGTGCCGGCCAGACCGCGATCAGCGCCTCCGCATCTGCGTAGGGGATCACCTCGTCCCCGCGGTCGTGCACGAGAAGCGCGGGAATCCCGCACCGCGGCGCGGCCGCGACGAGGTCGAGTTCCGCGAACGGCCGGCCGGCGTACTCGTCGAGCAATCGCATGAAATGCGCCATCGCACGCGGCGGCAGACCGAGGCTTCGCGCATGCGCGATCGGGATTCGGCTCACGCGCGTCGGGGCCGAGGCGATCACGAGTCGGCCAGGGCGGAAACCGAGCGCGAGCGCGGCGCCGAGCGACGCACCGCCGAAGGAATGCCCGATCGCGGCGTGAGCGGGGCCCATGATGCGCTCGACCTCGATCAGCATCTCGCCAAAGCGGTGCGGTGTCGCGTGCTCGCCGGCGGAACGGCCGTGGCCCGGCGCGTCGATCGAAATCGTGCGGCACCCGCGCTCGAGGAGTGCCGCCGCCAGCGGCCGGAACTGCGTCGGACGGCCGCGCCATCCGTGCAGCGCGATCACGTTGCGGCCGGTCTCGCCGGTGACCTGCGCGAAAAGTCCCGGGCGCAACTCGACCTCGCGCTCGGCTGGCGGTTTCGCGAGTTCCCAGGGTTGCGTGGGATTGCGGCCGCGCGGGCGTGTGACGAGCTCCGCCATGATGCGCGCCGCGAGTACAGGCGCAACTGCGCCCGCGAACTTCAGCAGCGGCGAGAGATAGAAAGGAGTGTCGTCAGCCAAGGGTCAAAAAAGCCGGCACGGTTGCCCGTGCCGGCCCTTCGTTCGAATGGTCGGCCTCGCGTCAGCCCGCGGCGGGCTCGGCGGATGCCGCGCCTTCGGCCGGTGACGCGCCTTCCGGAGCCATCTCGAGCTCCACGCCGCCATTGCCGTTCGGCGCGCCGCTGCAACCCTCGACACCGTCGATGAGCACGATCGAGAGGTCGCCGTCGGCCTGGATGCTCCGGGTGCAGGTCGCGGTGCCGGACGCGAGCGGCGCGGTGAATTCCCAGTTGCCGGTCGCCATCGGCAGCGTCTCGCCGGTGCCGTTGCACATCGGCGCGCCCGCCTCGTCGGTCGGGCCGGTCATGTTCACTTCGGCGACCATCATGCGGTTGTTCGCGTACTTGTTGGACTCGCCGATCAGCTCTTTCGGCGACAGGCGCACGCGCACGGAATCGCACGCGCCGCCCTGCGACACGGTCTTGATGGTGAGCGTCGCGCGGATCAGCGGCAACGCGTCATTGGCGCTGCCCGAACCGCCGCAGGCGCTCACTGCCACCGCCGCGGCCACCGCGGCACCGAGGGCGCGCAGGCCCGGATTATTGAGCACGGACATCGTCGAATACTCCCCGTTTTGGTGGTCCCGGCGTACCCTGGTTGCAGCCGCCGATTCTAGATCAATTCGCCCCCGGGGTGGGGGCCCTATAATTTTCTGCACGAGGGGGCCCTATGCCGCTGGGACTGGATGTCGGCGAGCTGGTCGAGCCGCTTGCCGGGCACAGGCTGTGTCCGGCAGAAATCGAGCGCCAGGTTGCGCGCCGGGCGGCGCGCTTGCAGGCGCGCGGACTGCGCGCGGGGGACCGGGCTTTCCTGCTGATCGGCAACCGGGCCGAGTTCTTCACGGAGCTGCTCGCAATCTGGCGGCTGGGCGGTTGCGCCGTTCCGATCGACACGCGCTTGACCGCTTTCGAGGCCGAGAATCTCGGCCTGGCGGCTGGTCCGAGGGTCGCCATCGCGGATGAGTCCACGCCCGCGGCGCTGACGTCCGCCCTGGAGCGCGCGGGCGCGCTGGTGATCCAGACCTCCGAACTGGGCGATGCAGAGTCGGTTGCGGACGACGTCGATCCCGATGCCGACGCACTGATACTCTTTACGTCAGGCTCAACCGGCGAACCCAAGGGCGTCGTCCACACCCATCGCTCCCTGCGCGCGCGATGGAACTCCCTGCGCGAGCACCTCCCCGCCGCCGCCTTTCAAAGAACGCTGTGCATCCTGCCGACGCACTTCGGGCACGGGCTGATCTGCAACAGCCTCTTTCCATGGCTCTGCGGTAACGGCCTTTACATCACGCCGCCCTTCGACCCCGGCGTCATGATGCGACTGGGGGCATTGATCGACGAGCATCGCATCACGTTCCTTTCCTCGGTGCCATCCATCTGGAAACTCGTCCTGCGGCTGGTGAACCCGCCGCAGGCGCGCTCGCTGCGGCGCGTGCACTGCGGCTCGGCGCCGCTCTCAGCCGGCACCTGGGAGGACATTCGCCGCTGGGCCGGGACCCGGGAAGTGTGCAATGCCTACGGGATCACCGAAACCGGAAGCTGGGCGGCCGGCCTCCGGGACGCAGGTGTGCCGGCTGAGGATGGGCTGATCGGCGAGGGCTGGGGTGCCGTCGTCCGCATCCTCCGCACCGCCGATACATCGACGCCTCCCGGCGATGACCAACGCTGCCACGCCGGCGAACCAGGCTATGTATGGCTCCGGACTCCCGCGCTGATGAAGGGATATTTCCGTCGCGACGACCTGACCGCCAGGGCCGTGGTGGACGGCTGGCTGATGACCGGTGACATCGGATATCTCGACGGTCTCGGCCGGCTGTTGCTGAAAGGTCGCATTCGCGACGAGATCAACCGGGGCGGCATGAAGATCTACCCCGCGGACATCGACTCCGTGGTCGAGCAGTTCGGTCATGCGCGGGACGTCTGCGCTTTCGCGCTCGACGATCCGCTCTACGGCCAGACGGTCGGCATGGCGGTCGTGCTCGACGATCGCAGCGACGAGAGCGTCCGCGCGCTCCACGCGTGGATGGCCTCGCGTCTTGCGGAATACAAGCTTCCTGCACGCTGGTGGCTTGTCGATGCGATCCCGCGCACTTCGCGCGGCAAGATCAATCGCGACACCGTCAGGTCGGACTGCGAGCAGCGCCCGGCCCTGGATTTGCGGCCTATACTTTCCGGGTAGAATCGCGCATGGCAATCATGAACTCACGGCAGCCGCTGGCGCCGGGCGAACATCTGCGCGAAGCGTTGAGGGGCCGCGAAATCCTCCCTTTCATCGGCGTATACGACACCTTCTCGGCCAGCGTTGCGGCAAGCCGTTTCGATGCCCTGTTTGTCAGCGGCTTTGGCTTCGCAGCAAGCTACTATGGCCTGCCGGACATCGGATTCATCGCGTGGTCGGACATCACGGCCTGCGTCCATCGCATCCGCACCGTCCTGCCTTCCGTTCACCTGCTGGTCGACATTGACGACGGGTATGGCGACGCTGAAGTCGCCTGCCACGTCGCCTCCTTGCTCGAGGCCTCCGGAGCGTCCGGCGTCGTGCTGGAGGACCAGAAGCGGCCGCGTCGCTGCGGCCATTTCGACGGGAAGCAGATCCTGGAACTGGACGATTACCTCGCGAAGCTCCGGCGCATCCTCGCCACGCGCCGCGACCTGTTCGTGGTCGCGCGCAGCGATTGCAGCGATCCGGTCGAGATCGAGCGGCGGGTCAAGGCGTATGCCGAGGCCGGTGCGGATGCGATCCTGGTGGACGGACTCGCGGGCCCTGATGCGCTGCGCCGGCTCAGCGGGCTCACCGGCACGCCCTTCTGTTTCAACCAGATCGCCGGCGGAAAGTCGCCGCCCTGCACCCTGGACGAGCTCGGGCAGGCGGGCGCGAAACTCGTCATTTACAGCACGCCTTGCCTGTTCGCAGCGCAGGCCGCCATCGAGGATGCGCTCGAGAACCTGGTGAAACAGGGCGGTTCGCTCGCCGGCAGCAGGATCGGCGTCGCAGAATGCACGCGTTTGCTGTCGGCGAACCTCGCCCGGCGCGACGATTACGGCCGTTCCAGCTCCCACAACAGCGGGTCGTAGTCGCGGCGGACCAGCAGTCCTCCACCCAGAGGCCGGAAATGCCGCGACAGCCGGCGCCGGTACCAGGCGACGGGCCGCAGCCGCACTGCGCCGTCGGTCCGGGCTCGGTCGGCGTTCCGCCTCCAGTCCTCCCTGGTCAGCACGCTGAAATAGAGCGCGCCGCGGCAGAGCCGGGCCAGGTTCGCGAGTGCGGCGACGGCCTCGCGGTCCGGCAGGTACTGGAGCACATCGTGGCAGAACACGAGGTCGAAAGGCCGGCGCGGCGCGTAGTCCGCGATGTTCCCGCGCAGCCAGCCATGGCGGCGGCAGAGGTACTCGCTGCTCTCGAGACCGACGTAGCGTGCGCGCGGAAAGCGCTCGCGCACCGGCCGGCGCAGGTGCCCGAGCCCGCAGCCGGCATCCAGCACGCGCTTCACCGTGAAGCCGAGGTAGGCGACGTAGGCGCAGACGAAGCGGCCGAGGCGCTCGGTGTCCGCGCGCGAAGCGACGCGCGTGCGCGGGTCCCGGTAGTAGCGTTGATAGAAGCTGGCGTCGAACATCGGGAAGAGGGGACGCACCCCTATTCTCGAAACAGGGGTGCGCCCCCTATTTCTGTCACTCGACCGTGACGCTCTTGGCGAGATTGCGCGGCTGGTCGACGTCCGTGCCCTTGAGCACGGCCGTGTGATAGGCGAGGAGCTGGAGCGGCAGCGTGTACACGGCCGGCGACTGGAAGTAGCTGACGTGCCGCGGCATGGTGATGACCTTCACGCCCTCCGAGGACTCGATGCCGGACTCCGGGTCGGCGAACACGTAGAGCATGCCGCCGCGGGCGCGCACTTCCTGGAGGTTCGACTTCACCTTTTCGAGCAGGTCGTTGTTCGGGGCGACCGCGATCACCGGCATGTCGGCATCCACCAGCGCGAGCGGGCCGTGCTTCAGCTCACCGGCAGCGTAGGCCTCGGCGTGAATGTAGGAGATTTCCTTGAGCTTGAGCGCCCCCTCCTGCGCGATCGGGAACATGGCGCCGCGTCCGAGGAAGAGTGCGTGATGCTTCGGCTCGATCTCCTTCGCGAGCTCGCGGATCGCCGGGTCGAGGGCGAGCGTCTGCTCGAGCATCCCCGGGAGTTCCAGCAGCCGCTGCACGAGCCCGCGTTCGCGCCCGGCGTCGATTCCATGGTGCTTGCCGATCGCGATCACCAGCATGCCGAGCGCGGCAAGCTGCGTGGTGAACGCCTTGGTCGAGGCCACGCCGATCTCCGGGCCGGCGCGCGTCAGCAGCACGAGCTCCGATTCGCGCACCAGCGAACTTTCCGGCACGTTGCAGATCGCAAGCGTCGAGAGGAAGCCGGCTTTCTTCGCGAGGCGCAGCGCCGCGAGCGTATCGGCGGTTTCGCCCGACTGGGAGATCGAGACGAACAGCGAGTTCGCCGGCACCACGGGATCGCGGTAGCGGAACTCGCTCGCAATCTCGACGCGGCAGGGCACGCGGCAGATCTGCTCGATGAAATAGCGCACAACGACGCCGGCGTGGTAACTCGTGCCGCAGGCCGCGATATGCACCGAGGTCGTGCGCCTGAACACCTCCGTGGCCGCGGGTCCGAAGGCCTGGGCGAGCAGCCGCCCGCCGGCGATGCGCTCGGAGAGCGTCTGCGCGACCGCGCGCGGCTGCTCGTGGATCTCCTTCAGCATGAAGTGCGCGTACTCGCCGCGTTCGGCGGCCTCCGCCGACTGCTCGGAGACGTATTCCGCGCGCTCGACCGGGCGGCCTTCCGCGTCCACGATGCGGATCGCCTTGCGGCGGACGCAGGCGACATCGCCCTCCTCCAGGATCACGAAGCGGCGCGTGACCGGAAGCAGCGCCGCGATATCCGAGGCGACGAAGTTCTCGTCCTTGCCGATGCCGATCAACGCCGGGCAGCCGGCACGCGCGAGCACGATGCAGTCCGGGTCGCGCCCCCACATCACCGCGAGCGAGTAGGCGCCGCGCAATTCCTTGACGGTCATCTGCACCGCCCCGAACAGGTCGCGCGTCGATCCGAGGTGATGATGGATGCGGTGCGCGATGACTTCGGTGTCGGTCTCGGAGCTGAACTCGTAGCCCAGTTTTTCGAGCCCGGCGCGCAGTTCTTCGTGGTTCTCGATGATGCCGTTGTGCACGATCGCGACGCCATCGCGCGAGACGTGGGGGTGCGCATTGCGCTCGTTCGGCACGCCGTGGGTGGCCCAGCGCGTGTGCGCGATGCCGAGGTGACCGGAAGTCGGGCTCGCCACGAGCGCTTCCGACAGCTTCGCGACCTTGCCGACCGCACGCAGGCGCGCGACCTCGGTGCCGCCGTTCAGTACGGCGACGCCGGCCGAGTCGTAGCCGCGGTACTCGAGCCGCTTCAGGCCTTCGATCAGGATCGGGACGACGTCCCGGTCAGCGACTGCTCCGACGATGCCGCACATTGCGCGATGGACCTCACGCGGGGAGAGGGCCCCGGGGCCGTGGTCCTGACATTGTAATCCACGGAGGCAGAGGCCGCCCCGGGGTCCATTTCACAGAATCCGGCGGCGGCGATTCAGCCCTTGATCCCCAGCCAGCGCAGGGCGGCGCTCAGGTCCTGGAAGAACTCGACCCGGACGCCCCGGTTCATCGCCGCGGTCCTGAAAAACTCCGTCTGCTCGTCGGTCTGGTAGCCCCGGAAACAGCAGGCGACCGACAGCCCCGGCATCAGCCGCGCCGCGAGCGCCGCGTGGTCGTAGGAATCCATCGGCGTCAGCCTGCGCTTCACGTTCTCGCCGTCGCCCAGCACGCGATGCAGGTTGTGCTCCCGGCAGGACTGGCTGATCGCCATCCACACGCGCGTCATACTGTCGGGCGTCGCCTCGAAGCCGGGCATCAGGTGCAGGTACAGGTAGCCTTCGCGCGGTTCCAGCGTAAATTCCGAGGATCGCGGCCCGCTCCCTGAAGGCTGCGGCATCGCGCTACTTCTTCTGGGGTCGCTTCCAGCCGGGCACGGTCTGCTGCTTGCTGCGCTCGATGGTGAGCTTCCCGTCCGGCGCGTCCCTGGTGATGGTGGATCCGGCGCCGATGGTCGCATCCGTCCCGACCTTGACCGGCGCGACCAGCATGGTGCCCGAGCCAATGAAGGCGCCGTCGCCGATCGTGGTGCGGTGCTTGTTGGCGCCGTCGTAATTGCAGGTGATCGTACCCGCGCCTACATTGACCTTCGATCCGACGTCGGAGTCGCCCACGTAGCTCAGGTGATTCGCCTTGCTGCCGGGGCCGATCGCGCTATTCTTGAGCTCGACGAAGTTGCCGACGTGAACGCCGTCGGCCAGGCGGTTGCCCGGGCGCATGCGCGCGAACGGCCCGATCGAGCAGTTCGCGCCGATCACGCTCTTTTCGAGCACGCAGTTCGGGTGGATCACGGTGCCCGCGCCGACCTCGCAATCGCGCAGCACCGCATTGGGCCCGACTCGAGCGCCATCGCCGAGCGTGACCCTGCCTTCGAGCACGACGTTGACGTCGAGAATGACATCCCGGCCGCAGCTGACCTCGCCGCGGATGTCCACGCGCGCGGGGTCCACGATCGTGACGCCCTGCTTCATGAGGTCCACGGCGCGTTCACGGCGGCGCGCCGCCTCGACTTCCGCGAGCTGGACCTTGTCGTTCACTCCCAGGACCTCCGTGGCGGATTCCGCAACGACGGCCTCGACCGCGATTCCGTCGCGCACGGCGGCGCCGATGCAGTCGGTCAGATAATACTCGCTCTGGGCATTCTCGGGCCGCAGCGCGGCGAGCCAGCCGCGCAGCCGCGCGGCCGGGGCGGCCAGGAGACCGGTGTTGATCTCGGGCACGGCCTTTTCCTTGTGGTTCGCGTCGCGCTCCTCGACGATCCGCACCACGCGCCCGGCGTTGTCGCGGATCACCCGGCCGTAACCCTCGGGATCCGGCAGCCGCGCGGACAGCAGCGCGAGCGAGCCCGGACCTGCGCGAGCGACGAGTCCCGAGAGCGTCGCGGCCTTGACCAGGGGCACGTCGCCGTAAAGCACCAGCACCGTGTGACCATCGGCGATTCCCGGCATCGCCTGCGCAACCGCATGGCCCGTGCCCTTCTGCTCGGCCTGGAGCACCCAGCGCAGGTCGGCGGCCGGCAGCGCCTCCCGAACGCGCAGGCCGCCATGGCCATAGACAATATGTATGCCGTCGGGCTCGAGGCTGCGCGCAGTATCCACGACGTGCGCCAGGAGCGGCCGGCCCGCGAGCGGCTGCAGCACCTTCGGCAGGTCGCTCGCCATGCGCTTGCCCTGGCCGGCGGCCAGGATCACGACGGAGAGGGGCATCGGCGGGGATTGTACTCAAAGGCGAACGAACTACCTGGGTGCGGAGAACAGTGGTATATGCCTCGTGACCAACCCGCATCGACAGCCCCGAATCAGGGAGGGTCCTCGATGAACACCCGGTTCTCGCGTTACCAGCGCGGCCTCGGTCGGGCGGCCGCAGCCTTGATTGCCATCATGCTCGGCCTGGGCGGAGCGGCAGCCATCGCACTCTGGCCGACCGGCGGCACCAATGCGCCCACGCTGGAGGCGCCCGCAGATGGCACCGTAATTTACGGGTCCCAGACCGGTGCGCCCGTAACGCTGGAATGGCGCCATGGATACGGTTCGCTGGACAACCGCAATCCGCGGCGAGTCAGCCATTTCGTCATCTGCGTGCTCAATGCGCCGCCCCAGGTGTGCGCCTGGCCGGGAACATTTCCGGCAGGCGATCCACGCCTGCCGATGCACGTGTGGACCGAAAGTGCCACCGTGTTGACCCGGGTCGGCACGGCTGCCACCAGCATCCTGGAGAGATTCAGGCTGCTGAACCCGGCGCTCGATGCACCGTATCAGTACTCCTTCTCACCCGCCGGGGGTATTCCTGCCAGCGGATTCGGGCAAGCTTTGGACTGGACCGTCGGCGCCTGCAACAGCCAGGCCAACACGGGATGCCGGTATGCGGACACCCGGCAGATTGCGTTCGCGGGCACGACCAATCTCGCGGCTACCGACAAGTCCGACAGCCTGGTCGGCGACACGCTCACGATCGATGGACTCGCCAAGAACACCGGCACCTTCGATTCCGGCGAATTCAGGACCACGATTCGCCTCTGGCAGGTCATGCTGGGGCCTGACAACCAGGTGCGCACGGACCTCAACTCTTCGGAATTCAATGATGACACCCTGGTCCTGTTCCGCGATGGCTCCAAACGGGCGCGTAGCCAGGCGCCGCAGACCTCTCCCGGAATCTACGATGAATCGGCGATCTGGGGCATCCTCCTGGCAGGAGGTACCGATTACTACGAAGAAGATACGCACCCGGGCCTGGAGCCGGGTACGGAACTTTCGGTCGCGCAGATCGTTCATCGGGTCCAGTCGAGACCTGCCCGTTACGTGATCTCCTTCACGGTGGACGCGCGTCGCGTGCTGCCGGAAACCGACGAGAACGACAACACCTATTCCAAGTTGACCGACCTCATACAGTGACGCTCGCCAGCTACCGCGCTTGCCTCGCCATCGCGCGCCGGCATGCCAGGAGCGCCGCGGACGCGGCCGACCTGCTGCACGAGGCGCTGCTGGCCGGGGCGCAGGCAGGACGCCTCGACTTCTCGCGCGACGCGGAACGCGCCTGGCTCGCCGGGACGATCCGGAACATCGCGGCCAGGACCGCACGCGGCGATATCCGGCGCCGCGCGCGCGAAGCACGCTGGGCGGTCGAACAGCCGGATGTGGCGGATGAGCAGCCGGCCGCTACGGATGCACGGGACCTGCTTGCGCGGCTGTCCGAAGGCGCGCGCCGCGTCGCAGTGCTCGCGCTCCATGGCATGAACGCCGACGAGATCCAGTACCTGCTCGGCCTGAAGCCGCCGGCCTTCCGCCAGCGGCTCACCGCATTGCGCCGCGCGCTCGGCGCGCTGCCGGAACCGCTCAGGCGCGAGGCGCTCGCGCTCGCTTGCACGAAGCCGCGCCGCGACGGCGGTTCGCGTCTCGACTTCGGCCTGATCCGCCGCGCGCTGCTCGCCCGCGTGCGCGCGAGCCCCGCGCTCGGCACGCACGACCCTGACGGTCACCTGCTCGCCATCGAGACGCGGGGTTGAATCCGAAGCTGCGCGCCGGCCTCCTCACGGTCCTGGCCGGCGCCCTGATCGGATTCTTCGTCCTCGGCGTCGGCGGGCGGCTCGCGATGCACGCAATCGCGCGCATCGCCACGGGCTCGGGCGCCTTCACGCTCGGCGGCACCTCCACCGTCATCGGCCTCGGCGCGGCCGCCGGCGCCCTGGCGGGCCTGCTGCTCTTCGCCGCCCGCACGCTGTTCGCGCGCTGGTCGCCCGTGCCGGCCCTGCTGTTCTGGGCCGCCGTCCTCGCCGGCACGCTGGCGGAACTCGACCTGCGCGATCCGCTGGAGCTCGCGCTGTTCGTGCCGATCGGCGTCGCCTTCGGCGCGCTGCTGCAGGCCTCGAGCTGGCGCTGGCGGCGGTTCAGCCACGGTTGATGCCAGCCGGGAAGTCTTCAAGGAAGGGGTCCGGTGAGAGGGCCGCCACTGACCTCACAAATGCGGCCCCGGCGGCAACCATAGGATGAATCATCGCCGGGAGGCACACTCATGCTGAAGAATCCCACGGTCGGCGCGGTCGTGTTCTTCGTGCGCGACCTCGCCTGCACCATCGCCTGGTACCGAGATGCGCTCGGTCTCGCGCCGCGCAGGCTCGACGGCCATGACGGCCCGTTCGCGATGGCGGCGGCTGGTTCCGTCGAGCTCGTCTTCATCCCGCGCGACGAGCCGGCGGGGCGCACGCCGATCGTCGTGTTCGGGCTGCAGTCCGGCATCTACGAGGTGGTGGAGTCGCTGGCCGCCAAGGGCGTCGAAATCGTGATGCCCGTCAGCGAAACGCCGGATGGCGGGCTGTCGGCGGACTTCCGCGACCCCGACGGGCATATATTGAGCGTGTATCAGCCCGGAGGCGCTCCTCGATGAACGGGTTCCTGATCGCGATCCTGCTGCTCGCCTGCCCTGCACTCGCGACCGCGGACGAGGCGGGCACGCGCGGATTTTTTGCCGGACTTGCCGGCGAATGGCAGGGAGAAGGCGAGGTCCTCGGCATGGCATCCGTTCAGCAGGCGCGCTGGGAGCCCGCCCTCGATGCCGCTTTCTTCCGCTTCGCCTTCGACAACCGCATGGCCGCGGCGGACGGCAGGCAATCGCGCTTCCAGGCGGAGGCCTTCTACCGCGTCGCCAAGGACGGGAGCGTCACCGGCACCTGGCTCGATTCGCGCGGCATCACGCTGCCGATCGCGGGCGGCCTGGACGAGGCCGGCACGCTCGTGATGCGCTGGGGCACGGTCGAGACCGAGCAGGGCCGCAGCAGCTACAGGCTCGAGGCCGACGCGCTCGACATCACCGACGAGGTCATGACGCCGGAAGGCACCTGGCGCGTGTTCGGCCGCACGCGGCTCACGCGAACCGCACGCTGATCGCCGCTGCTGCGCCCGTTCAGCCCGGCTTGTCACCATCCGGCCGCGGGTCGCCCATGCGGTACACCACGAGGATCTGGTGCGTCACGGTGTCGCGGACCACGTTGAACCACTGGCCGCAGCCATGGGCGTGGCACCAGCGTTCCGCGTGCCGTCCTTTCGGGTTCTCCCGGAAGAAAAGATAGCGCGACCATTCGTCGTCGCTGCATCCCGGCGGCGGGCGCGCGATGTGCGACTCGCCCCCGTAGCTGAACTCCGGCTCGTCGCGCAGGCCGCACCACGGGCATTCGATCCTGAGCATGCTCTATCATTCTCCCGGGCCAACCGATGCAGCGCTATTCATTCTTCGCCCTCGCCCGGCATGCGGTCAACGGCCACCGGCGCTGGCCGCGCGCGCTCAGAACCGCGGGGCTGAAGCCCGTCTACGACGCGGTCATCGTCGGCGGCGGCGGCCACGGGCTCGCGACCGCGTACTTCCTGGCAAGCCGCCACGGCATGCGCCGCATCGCGGTGCTCGAGAAGGGCGCCATCGGCCAGGGTAATTCGGGTCGCAACACGCAGGTGGTGCGCTCGGACTACTACCATCTCGCCAGCTCGAAGTTCTTCGAGCGCTCGCTCTGCCTCTACGAAGGGCTCTCCCGTGAGCTGAACTTCAACATCATGCTGAGCCAGCGCGGCAAGGTGGACCTCGCGCACAGCCCGCACGAGATGGAGCGCCTGCGCCGCACGGTGAATGCCATCCGCATGAACGGCGTGGACGCCGAGATGCTCTCGGCCCGAGACCTGGCGCGGCTCGAGCCCGCGCTCAACCTGCGCTGCCGGTATCCGGTCGAGGGCGGTGCCGTACAGTGGCGCGGCGGCATCGCCCGGCACGATGCCGTGGTCTGGGCCTTCGCCCGCGCCGCGGGCGCCCATGGCGTCGACATCGTGCAGGGCTGCGAGGTCACGGGATTCAGGATGGAGCGCGGGCGCGTGACCGGCCTCGAGACGACACTCGGCGAGGTCGCGACGCCCCGCGTCTGCCTCGCCGTCGCAGGCCACTCGAGCGTGCTGGCGCGCCGCGCGGGAATCGAGCTTCCGATCGTGAGTCATGCGCTGCAGGCGATGGTGACGGAGCCGATCAAGCCGCTCCTGCGCACCGTGCTGCTGTCCCCGCTGATCCACGTGTACCTGAGCCAGACCGACCGCGGCGAGATCGTCATCGGCGGCGGCACCGATATTTTCCACTCCTACGCACAGCGCGGCGGCCTGCCGGTGTTCGAATCGAACGCGCGCGCGGCAGTCGAGCTGGTCCCCTGCCTGTCGCGACTGCGGGTCATGCGCCAGTGGGCCGGGCTCGTGGACATCACGCCGGACACCAGTCCGATCATGGGGCTGACGTCCGTGGAAGGACTCTTCATCACCGCAGGCTGGGGAACCGGCGGCTACAAGGCGATCCCGGCGGGCGGCGAGACCATGGCCTGGACCATCGCAAACGGCCGACCGCACGACCTGGTCTCGTCGTTCGGGCTCGACCGCTTTGCGCGCGGCGCGCTGGTGGACGAGGGCGCGGCCTCGGGAGTCGCGCACTGATGGGCTACCGGCTCGAGAGCGGCGGGCACATCGACCGCACGCAGCGCCTCAGCTTCCGCTGGAACGGCCGGCGCATTTACGCCCATCCCGGCGACACGATCGCCTCCGCACTCCTCGCCGAGAACATCGCGATCGTCGGCCGGGGCATCAAGTACCACCGCCCTCGCGGCCTGCTCTCCGCCGGCCCCGAGGAACCGAACGCGCTCGTCACCCTCGGCCGCGGCGCAACGGTCGAACCCTCCGCGCGCGCGACCGTGATCCCGGTGCGCGATGGCCTCGAGGTGCACGCACAGAATGCATGGCCTTCCGTGCGCTTCGACGTCCGGCGCATTTTCGACCTCACCGCGCCGCTCTGGCCCGCCGGTTTCTACAACAAGACCTTCACCTCGCCTTCCTGGCATTGCTACGAGCCCCTGATCCGCCGCGCAGCCGGGCTCGCAAAGGCCCCGCGACTGCCGGACCCGGCGCGCTACGAGAACGTCAACGCGCATTGCGATCTCCTGATCGTCGGCGCCGGTCCGGCAGGGCTTCTTGCCGCAAGAACCGCGGTCCGCGCGGGGCTCTCCGTGATACTCGCCGAGCAGGACTACGAGTGCGGCGCGGAACTCCTGCGTCCCAGCGCCATGATCGACGAGGAGCCCGCGATCACCTGGGTCGCCGCCGTGCTCGGCGAACTCGCGGCCTCGAGCAACGCGAGCGTGCTCACCTCCACGACGGCCTTCGGCCTCTATGACCACGGCACGGCGGGACTGCTGCAGCGGCTGGACCTCGGCGGCGCGCGACGCGCCGTGCGCCAGCGCTATTGGCGCGTGCGTACGCGCCAAGTGCTGCTCGCGACGGGTGCGATCGAGCAGCCGCTGGTGTTCGGCCGCAACGACCTTCCCGGGGTCATGCTCGCGGGCGCCGTGCGTCAGTATGCGAACCGCTACGCGGTCGCGGCGGGCCGGCGCGTCGTGCTCGCGACCAACAATGATTCCGCCTACCTCGCCGCGCTCGACCTGGTGGACGCGGGCATCGAGGTGCCGCTGCTCGTCGACAGCCGCATCGCGGCGCCCGCGGCCCTCACCGATGCCGTCCGGGAAAGCGGCGTCGAGATCGCCATGGAAAGCATGCCGCTCGCGGCGCTCGGCTGGCGCCGGCTCAAGGGGCTGCGCTTTGCGCGGCTCGGGCCGGACGGGCCGATCGCGGGTGCGCGCGAGATCGACTGCGATGCGCTCGGCATGTCTGGCGGATGGGCGCCGGCGGTCCATCTGCATTCCCAGGCGCGCGGTGCACTCCGCTACGACGGGACACGCCAGTGCCAGCTGCCGGCTGCGGACGGCTCCCCGATCTGCGCGGGCGGCCTGACCGGCGCCGTGACGCTCGCGGAGGCCTTTGCCGACGCCGCGCGCGCGGTGCAGCTTGCGCTCGGGCGTGCCGGCGTGTCGCAGCCGCCGCCGGTGGAAATACCGGTCGTGCTGGAACTCCCCGCGTCCGCGCATGCCGGGCCAGTGCGCGGCGACGCCCGGCCGCGCCATCGCGAGTGGCTCGATTTCCAGCACGACGTCACCGTCGGGGACGTCGAACTCGCCTTCACCGAGGGCTACGACCACGTCGAGCTGATCAAGCGCTACACGACGGCGGGCATGGCGACGGACCAGGGCAAGACTGCCGGGCCCAATACGCTCCTGATCACGGCGGCGCTCCGCAAGGAGTCGCCGGGGGAAACCGGGACCACCACCTTCCGTCCGCCCTGGACACCGGTCACGCTCGGGGCGCTCGCGGGCCGCGGCACCGGCGAGCGTTACGCTCCGCGACAGCGGCTCCCGGCGCATGCGGAGCACGAGGCCTTGTCGCCACACTGGTGGGAAGCCGGCGGTTGGATGCGCCCGGCCTGCTACCCGCAGAACAACGAACCGCCGCACCGGGCCGTCGCGCGCGAGGCCGCGGCCGTGCGCGCCGGCGTCGGAATCTTCGACGCTTCTCCGCTCGGAAAGATCGAGGTCCGCGGCCGCGATGCGCTCAAGTTCCTCGACCGCTTCTATCTCAACAATCTTGCGACCCTCGAACAGGATCGCATCCGCTACGGGCTGATGCTGAACGAGAACGGCGTCATCATCGACGACGGCACCGTCGCGAAGCTCGCCGACGACCACTTCGTCGTCACCACGACGAGCGGCGCCGCCATGCGCATCGGCGCCTGGCTCGAGGAATGGCGCCAATGCGAATGGCCGGACCTCGAGGTCTTCGTCACGCCGGTCTCGACGCATTGGGCGACGATGGCGGTCGCAGGTCCGCGGGCGCGTGCATTGCTCCAGCGTTTCAAGACCGACATTGCGCTGGATGCTGCCGCATTCCCGCACCTGTCGTTGCGCACCGGGTCCTTTGCCGGCGTGCGCGCGCGCATCTGCCGTGTGAGCTACTCCGGCGAGCTCGGCTACGAGATCAGCGTGCCCGCGCGCTACGGCGCGTCGCTGTGGCATGCACTGCTCACCGAAGGCGCCGCACTCGGTGCCGTGCCCTACGGCATCGAGACCGCGCTGCTGCTGCGGCTCGAAAAGGGCTTCCTGCACGTCGGCGTGGACACCGACGGCACCACCTGCCCGGCGGACGTCGGCTGGGGCGAGGCCGCGCGGCGCAAGGAGTCGGATTACATCGGCAAGCGCTCGCTCTCTCGCAGCGAGAACCTTCGCCCGGACCGCCTCCAGCTCGTGGGCCTCACGGCCGCGGACTCCGCGACGCTCGTGGCGGGCGCACACCTGCGGCTACCCGGCACGCGGGAGGGCAGCGACGGATGGGTCACATCTGCGGCCGTCTCGGCCGCGCTCGGCAAGCCCATCGCGCTCGCGATGCTGCGCGGCGGTGGCGCGCGTCTCGGCGAGGCCGTCGCGGTGCACGATCTCGCCCGCCGTGGCACGGCGACCGTCGTCGCGACGCCGTTCTACGACCCCGAGGGGAAACGCCTGCATGACTGAGAAGGTTTCGGCGCTCATTGCGCATTCCGGCCTGGCGGCGGGTGGCCGCGTGCTGGCGGAAGCGTTGCACCTCTCGGTGCTGACTCCGCGTACGGTGCTCGTCTTCCGCCTCGGCGCGCGCGCGCAGAAGAGCGCCGGTGACATCCGGGTCGCGGGACGGCCGTTGCCGCTCGCTGTGAACTCGTGGAGCGGCGACGATCCCGTCTTCTGCCGCGTCGGCCCGGATGCCTGGACCATCCTCTCCGCACAGCACGAAGCGGCCGAACTGACAGAGGCCGTCGCGGCGGGCTGCAAACGGCGATCGCATGCCGTCACGGACGTTTCGGACGCCTGGGTCACAATCGCCATCGAAGGCCCGCAGGCGGCGGAACTGCTGGCGCGCGGCTGCGGGCTCGAGCTCTCGGAATCCGCTTTCGGCCACAATAGCTGCACGCGCACGCGCGTTGCGGAGCTGCCCGTGCTGCTGCGGCGCGTCAGCCAGGACCGCTTCGAACTGATGGTGGACCGCTCCGCCGCCGCCTGGTTCCACGGCTGGCTGGAGGACGCCGCGGTAGCCGTGATCCAGACATGAATGCTTCCGTACCCGTCGAGCACGAGTTCGGCGGAAAGCGGATGCCGGACCTGCTGCTGAGGTACGCTTGCTCGGTCGCGATCCCGGGGGTGCTTGCCAGTGCGATCTATCAGCGGCGCGGGTGCAACCCTCCTGCTCGTCGCGGCCCTCGCCGGCTGCGCATCCGACGACGCACACAAGACGATCGAGAGGCGCGTGAACACGGCCATGGAGCCGCTCGTCGCGCTCGGCGAGTTCAGCGGCGCGATCGTCCTCGCGAACGAAGGCGAAGTCGTGTACCGGCGCGGCTTCGGCATGGCGAATCACGCCGCGGAATTGCCCTTCACGCCGGACACTCCGGCCGACGGCGGTTCGCTCGCGAAGACGCTGACGGCCGCCGGCATCTGGCAGATCGCGTATGAAGGCCGCATCGATCCCGACGCGCCCGTCACGCAGTACGTCCGCGAGTACCCGCACCCCGGGACGACCGTGCGGCAGCTCATCTCGCACAGCAACGGCCTGCCACCCTACTACGAGTTCTGGGATCCGCATTTCGCGCCGGACGAAGTGCGCACGACCGAAAAGCTGCTGACGATCGTCGCGCGCGAGCAACCGCAACCCTCGTTCGCCGCGGGCTCGCGCTTCGAATACTCGAACTTCGGCTTCGACGTTGCGGCGCTCGTGATCGAGCGCGTCACCGGGCTCGAGATCGGCGAGTTCTTCAGGCAGCGCTTCTTCTCCCGGTTCGGCATGGACGCAACCTTCGCGCGGCCGGCGCGTTTCGCCGACTGGCCCGGCGTGCGCACGATGGGCTACCGGTGGCAGGACGGCGCCTGGCAGGTCGTGGACGTCTACGACATGGAAGCATTCATCGGCGCTTTCAACCTCCATTTCTCCGTCGACGACCTCGGCCGCTGGGCGAGCGCCAACGCGGCGGGCCGCGCGCTCGCGCCCGGCGCGCTGGCCGCGGGTCAGCGGCATCCGATCATCGACGGCAAGCCCTCCCCGATCACCGGCCTCAGCTGGTACTGCGACGACAGCGGCCTGCGCTGCTACTACACTGGCAGCATCAACGCCTTCCACGGCTTCGCCTACTGGGACCGCGAGCGCAACCAGTCCGCAGCCTTCATTGCGAACAGCTCGATGCCGCCCTGGAGCACCGTCACGCTCGAACGCGAACTCGTTGCTGCGCTGGCGGGCCGCGAAGCGCCCCCTGAGCCCGCCATCGAGTTCCTGGCCATTGACGCCGCAACGCCCACAGCCGTGGCCGGAACCTGGGTCGCCGACGGCTTCGGCATGCTGACCGTCCTGGGGGGCGGACCGTCGCTGCGCCTGCGGGCCGGCGACGGGCTGGAGTTCGAGATGTTCCCGGTGAGCGCCGAGGTCTTCTACGTCCCGGGGACCGACTACTGGATCGCATTCAGCGGCGACGGCCCGTCCGCGATGCACGTGCGGTCGGTTTTCACGGATTTCATCGCGCACCGCCCATGAACGATGTCGCGCGAGGCCCGGTCGGTGCGTCGGAGCGCGTGCTCGAACTCGACGTGCTGCGGGGCGTTGCACTCTTCGGTGTGCTGCTAGTCAACATCGTCCTCTTCGCGCGCAACGACATGATGGCGACCTCCGATCAGCTTCTGGCACTGCCGACCGCGGCGATCGATGGCGCGGTGCATGCCGTCCTCGCCTGGCTGGTGGAGGGCAAGGCGTACACGCTGTTCGCGTTCCTGTTCGGCCTGGGTTTCTGCCTCCAGATGCAGCGCCAGGAATTGCGCGGCGTTGACTTCGACCGCGTCTACCTGCGCCGCCTCACGGTCCTGCTCCTATTCGGCATCGCGCACAACCTGTTCATCTGGGCCTGGGATATCCTGCATCTGTACGCACTCGCGGGACTGGTCCTGTTCGCGCTGCGTCACCGCAGCGACCGCGCGCTCCTGTACGGCGGCGTCGCTCTCGCGTTCCTCGCCTATCCGGCCTACGAAGCCCTCATCGAATTCACCACATTCGCCGAATGGCACGAGCGACCCTCGCCGTTCACCGATGCGGCGGTCCTCGCACGCCAGGCCGCCTCGGAATCCGGCAGCTACATGCTGCTGTTCCGCGCGATGCTCCCGATCGGCGTGACCGACTACCTGCTGTCAGGCCTGATCTTCGCCTTCTTCGCGTGGTCGCTCGGGCGATTCCTGATCGGCGCCTGGGTCGGCCGGCGCGGGTGGTTCCAGGATGCAGCCAGGTACTTGCCCGGTTTTCGCCGCGCGATGCGAATCGCACTGCCGTCGGGCCTCGTCATCAGCGGGCTCGGGCAGATACTGGTCGTGCACGCGGACAATGCCTGGCTGCCGGACTGGGAGCATTGGCGATTTGCCGGAAACATCGTACGCCAGCTCGCGATGCCGGTGCTCGCCCTCGGCTACGCGAGCGCGATCGTCTGCGGCCTGCACGCGCCGCGTGCCCGGCGCTGGCTCGCGCCATTCGCCGATGCCGGCCGCATGGCGCTGTCGAACTACGTCGCCCAGAGTTTCATCATCGGCTTCGTGCTGTTCGGGTTCGGACCCGGCCTCGCCCTCGCGGGCAAGGCGGGGACGACGACCGTCACGGCAATTGCCATCGCGGCTTTCGCAATCCAGGTCGTCTTCAGCCGCTGGTGGATGGCCCGATTCCGGTTCGGCCCGCTGGAATGGCTCTGGCGCGCCGCGACCTATGGCCGCTGGTCGGACCTGAGGCTTCCGTGAGCAGCTACGCGCCCGTCTTTGCCGAGCTGGTACGCATCATGCGCCGGCATGCGCGCGGCGCATGCAGGGCAAGTCCCGTTTCAACTTCGCGGCGGTGGACCCGGTCCTGTTCCGGCAGCTCGCCGGACTCACGGCAAAGGGCGTCGAGTACTATAGGAAGCGGGGACTTCTGCAGGCGGGGTAGCCGGGAGGGGATCATGGCGAAGCAGCCAGACAGACCGGACGCACGAGCCATTTCGCGGCGGGTCTTCTTGCACCGGAGCGCGTGGGCGCTGGGCGGAGGCCTGGTCGCCGGGCGGGCCATGGCGGGCAGTCATTCCTGCCGCCTGACGCAGTCCGAAGTACTCGGTCCATTCTACCGTTTCAATGCGCCGTTCCAGGCGAAACTGGCCGGCCCCGACGAGCCCGGGCAGCGATTGATCCTCTCCGGCATGGTCCGGGGTCCGGATTGCAAGACGCCGCTTCCCGGCACCCTGATCGAGGTGTGGCAGGCGAATCATGCGGGCCATTACGACACCGCGACTCCCGGAAACTTCACCGACGACGGCAACTTCCACCTGCGCGGGATGCTCGCCACCGACTCGGGAGGCCGTTACGAAATCGAGACCGTCGTGCCGGGCAGCTATCCCATCCCGCCCGGATTGCCGGGGCTCGAGCAATACGCCGGCCTGACCCGGGCGGCGCATATCCATTTCCGGGTCATTCATGGGCTGCACGTCCCCGTGACGACGCAGCTCTACTTCCAGGGCGACCCGTACCTGGCGGGAGACCCCTGGGGCCGCACAAAACCTTCGCTCGCCATCGCATTGAAGAAGGATGGCGCCATCCGCCGCGGCAATTTCGACTTCGTGCTCGGCAATGGGCTTCCGGCCGCTTAGCCGCCGGCAACTGATCACAGCCGCCGGCACGCTGGCCGCGGCCTCGACGCTGCCGCACGCGCTCGCCGCGGAACCGGGGAAAACGCGCCTCATTCTCCTCGGCACGGGCGGCGGGCCGCGGCCCAAGAAAGACCATGCGGCGAGCGCCCAGGTCATCGTCGTCAACGACTCGCTTTACGTCGTGGACTGCGGCGACGGCGTCGCGCGCCAGCTCGTGCGCGCGGGACTCTCGCCAGACAGGTTGCGCCACGTCTTCGTCACGCACCACCACTCGGACCACAACGCGGACTACGGCAACCTGCTGCTGCTCGCCTGGGCAAGCGGGCTGCGCACGCGCGTGGACACCTGGGGTCCACCGCCGATCGCCAGGATCACGCGGCTCTTTTTCGAGATGAGCGAGTACGACATCGCGATCCGGGTGCGCGACGAAGGCCGCGTGCCACTCACGCCGCTCGTGCACGTGCACGAGCTGACGCGCGCCGGCCCCGTCATGCGCGACGACCGTGTGCGCGTGACCTCCGCGCTGGTGGACCATCCGCTGGTGGATCGCGCCTTCGCTTACCGTTTCGACACCGCGGACCGCAGTATCGTCATTTCGGGCGACACGCGTTGGTCGGACAACCTGATCCGTCTCGCACGCGGCGCCGACGTGCTGGTGCACGAGGCGCTCTACCTTCCGGCCGTCGACCGCCTGGTCGCGCGCGTGCCGAATGCCACCAGCCTCCGGAAGCACATCGTTGACAGCCATACCTCGGTCGAGGACTGCGGCCGCATTGCGGCGGCGGCCGGCGTCACGATGCTCGTGCTGTCGCATTTCGTGCCCCCGGACGACCCGGGCGTGACCGAGCAGATGTGGCTCGACGGCGCGCGCCGGTATTTCAGAGGCGAGATCGTCGTCGGGCGGGACCTGCTGGAGATCTGACCAAGGGGCGTGGCGCCGGGGAGGCGTAGCGAAGTTGCGGGCGCGGCGCCTTCCGCGCAGGATGCGCGTTGACAGGTGCCCGGCAAGAACGACTTGGGGAGACTGCAAATGACCCGACTTGCGGATTTCGCTTCGCGCCGCCGGATCCTGCGCTCGGCGGCGGGCATCGGCGGCCTCGCGGCCCTGGGACCCATCAACCGGGCCTGGGCCGGTCTCGTCGAAACGCCCATGCAGACGATGGGCCCGTTCTACCCGATCACGCGGCCGCTCGACTCGGATGCCGACCTGACGCTGCTGCAAGGGCATCAGCAACGCGCACAGGGAAAGGTCGTGCACCTCGTGGGCCGCCTGCTCGACACCCAGGGCAGGCCGGTGCGCGGCGCGAAGATCGAGTTGTGGCAGGCGAACGCGCACGGGCGCTACGCCCACCCGGCCGACGTCAACCCGGCGCCACTCGACCCGAACTTCCAGGGATTCGGCGTGCAGACAACGGATGCCGACGGGCAGTACCGCTTCAAGACCATCAAGCCCGCGGCCTACGCAATCGGCCCGATGAACCCGGACGCCGTGCGTCCGCCGCACATCCACTTCGACATCGCGGGCGCGAATACGCGCCTGGTGACCCAGATGTACTTTCCCGGTGAACCCGAGAACGACGGCGACATCATCTTCGGGCGACTGAGCGCCGAGGAGCGTGCGGCCGCGACCGCCACGTTGCTGCCGGCCGCCGGCGATGCCGGGCCGGATGCGATCCTGCTGCGCTGGGACATCGTGCTGCTCGCAGGCTAGGTCTGCATGCAGGAACCGGCGCTGCTCGGACTCACGGAACTCGGGGCGGCTCACACGGCGCTCAGCCTCGTCGCCATCGCGAGCGGCGCCTGGACGTTTTTCAGGTACCGCGAGATCACGACGAAGAACGGTCCCGGCCGGACCTATCTCGTCACGACCTTCCTGACCGCCGTAACCGCACTCTTCATCTTCCAGCGCGGCAGCTTCGGCCCGGGGCACGTGCTTGCGGTCATGACGCTGATCGCGCTCGCCGCCGGCATGCTTGCGGCCAGGACGCGCGCGTTCGGCGGCGCCTCGCGCGTGGCGCAGGCCATCGCCTTTACCTCCACGGCGTTCTTTCACACGATTCCGGGATTCACCGAAGCGCTCACGCGCCTGCCGTTCGCCGACCCCCTGCTCGACTCGGTCGAAGCGCCTGAATTCAATCCGATCGATGGCGCGCTGCTCGCGCTGTTCGCGATCGGGCTCTTCTTCCAGCTGCGCTGGATCCGGCGCGGCGGCGCATAAACCCGATGGCCGCCGTCCGCACCCGCCTCGCGACGCTTGAGGATCTGGACGGCGTCACCCCGCTGTTCGACGCCTACCGGCAGTTCTACCAGCGTCCCGCAGACCTGCCGCTTGCAAGGCGCTACCTGCAGGAGCGCATGCAACGCCGGGAATCGGTGATCTTCGTCGCCGAGGACGAGTCCTCGCGCCTGGTCGGCTTCACGCAGCTCTACCCGACTTTCTGCTCGGTGCGGGCGGCGCCGACATTCGTGCTCTACGACCTGTTCGTCGAACCGCAGGCGCGCGGCACCGGCGCCGGCCGCGCCCTGATGCAGGCAGCGGAGGACTACTCCGCGGGAACGGGCGCCGCACGGCTCGAGCTCTCGACCGCGAAGACCAATGCCGTCGCGCAGAAGCTCTATGAATCGCAGGGCTGGCGGCGCGACGAGGCTTTTTTCGTGTACAACAAGACGCTGCGATCGTAGCCCTTCATGTTCAACGTCCTGCTCGCGACTCTGGTCCTGGGCGCGGCTGAAACTCCCCCGCCGGCGGCTGCGGCGCCGAAGATCGTGATGGACGAGGCCGCCTTCCCGCATCCCTCGGTGAGCGCCGCCATGGATGCCCTGCTCGACAACCGCGACGCCGAGTTCACCGTCAAGGCCGGCTGGACGACGGTCGCGGAGACAGTGGAAGGGCGCCCGGTTCACTGGACATTCACGCCCGAGACCCACGCTGCACATCCGTCCGTCGTGCGGCGCACGCCGATCGAAAAGGATGGCGACATCTGGGTCAAAGTGTCCTATCGCTGTGAAGCGAAGCCGCAGGCCTGCGAAGCGCTCCTGGAGGAATTCCGCAATCTCAACGAAGCGACGATTCAGGAGTTCAGGCGCCGGCTCGGCCTGCTCGATCATCCGCGCAAGGCGGAAGCCATTGCCTTCGCCGATCGCTGGTTCGAACTGGTCGAGCAGGGCAAGGACGAGGAATCCCTGGCGCTGCTGACGTCATATTCGCGCAGCGGTTACACCCTCGTGGAATGGCGGCGGCTCATGGAGGAGCAACGCGGCGCGCGCGGCGTCCTGACCCTGCGCAAGCTTCGCAACATCAACTGGTACAGGAATCCGCCCGGCATCGAGTTCGAGGGCACCTTTGCATTCATGGAGTTCGAGACCCTCTACGATTCCGGACGCTACTTCGTCCACAATCTCGTCCTGCATTCCGCGAACGACGCCCCGTTCCTCGTCATGCATGACGAGGCGCCGTTCCTGCGGCTCCGAAGGGTTGCGAATCCCCAGTAAAGGTCACCATGGAACTCAAGCTCCTGATGACGGTGTTCTTCACGATCCTGCTGGCCGAGCTCGGCGACAAGACCCAGCTCGCGACGCTGCTGTTCGCCGCGGACAGCCCGCTCAACCGTCTCGCCGTCTTCCTCGCGGCGTCCGCCGCGCTCGTGACCGCGACGGCCATGGCGGTGCTCGCCGGCGGACTCATCGCGCAGTACGTGAGTCCAAAGCTGCTGCATTACATCGCCGGTGCGGGCTTCATCGGCGTCGGCGTCTGGACGCTGGTCCGGGCCTGAGCCGCGCCATGCTTCAGCTGCGCCCCAACTGCGAGTGCTGCGACCGCGACCTGCCGCCCGAGAGCACGTACGCGATGATCTGCTCCTTCGAGTGCACGTTCTGCCGCGACTGCGTCGCGACGGTGCTCAACGGCCGCTGCCCGAACTGCGGCGGCGAACTGTCGCCGCGGCCGCGCCGTCCTGCGGAAAAGCTCGCGCGTCACCCCGCATCCACCGAACGCGTGTTAAACCCGAAGCTGATGCAGCGGACCTGAGCTGCGCATGCGCGACAAGCTGCTGAAGGACGTCGCGAAGCGGGGTGGCTCCATCGAGGAGCGGCGCGAACACTGGGATCGGGTCTGGCGCAGCAAGACGCCGGAACAACTGAGCTGGTTCCAGCCGGTGCCCGCGGTCTCGCTCGAGATGATCGCAGCGGCCGGGATCGCGAAGGATGCCGGGGTCATCGACGTCGGCGGCGGTGCTTCCATGCTCGTGGACCGGCTGCTTGGGCTCGGTCATACGAATCTCGCGGTGCTGGACATCGCTGCGGCCGCGATGCGGTCGAGCCGCCAGCGCCTCGGCGCTGGCGCCGCGGCCGTCGCATGGCACGAGGCCGACGTCACGCGTTTCGAGCCGCCGCGCCGGTACGGCCTCTGGCACGATCGCGCCGTGTTTCATTTCCTGACCGGGGTGGCCGAACGGCGCGCCTATGTCGCGACGCTCGGCAAGGCGTTGGCGCCCCGGGGCGCGGTCGTGATCGCGAGCTTTGCGCCCGATGGCCCGCCGAAGTGCAGCGGGTTGCCCGTCATGCGCCACGACGAGCATTCGCTTGCCGCAGAACTGGGCGACCGCTTCCAGTTGATGGAAGTGCAACGTGAGACGCACCGGACGCCCTGGCAGGCGGAGCAGCAGTTCGTTTATTGCCGCTTCCGCAGCCAATGACGCCGCGTGCGGCCTCTGGCTGTCGATTCCGGGCGGCGCCGTTCGACTATTGATGCAATCCCCCCATTCCAGGAGACGATCATGCCTGTGAAACAACGGCTTACCCCCTGCCTCTGGTTCGACACCCAGGCCGAGGAAGCCGCGAACTACTACACCGCGATATTCCCGAACTCGCGCATCGTCGAAGTCGGCCGCTACGGCGAGGCCGGCCGCGAGTTCCACGGCCGCGAGCCGGGCTCCGCCATGATCGTGGTATTCGAGCTCGACAGGCAGCGCTTCACTGCGTTGAATGGCGGTCCGCACTTCAGCTTCAACGAGGCAGTCTCGCTGCAGATCGGCTGCGAGGACCAGGCCGAGGTGGACTACTACTGGGAGAAACTGACCGCCGGCGGCGACCCGAAGGCGCAGCAGTGCGGCTGGCTCAAGGATCGTTTCGGGCTCTCGTGGCAGCTCGTACCCGATGTCGTGCCAAAGCTCCTCGGCGATCACCGCTCCGCAGGGGCGCAGCGTGCGATGGGAGAAATGCTCAGGCAAAAGAAGCCCGATATTGCCGCGATGCAGCGCGCCTACGACGGCTGAACGCCCGGGCGGCCATGGTAGCGCTTGCCGCCGAATGGGATTACCCTGCGGCTGCTGAGTCCGGCGGGGAGCCACGACCATGGGCCGATTCCTGGCAGCGCTTTACGGCATCGTCTGCTACCTCATCTTCCTCGGGACTTTCCTCTACGCGATCGGCTTCGTCGGCAACTTCCTGGTGCCAAAGTCCATCGATTCGGGCATGTCCGGCCCCATCGGCAAGGCATTGCTGGTCAACGCGGTGCTGCTCGCAATCTTCGCGGTGCAGCACACGGTCATGGCGCGGCCGGGATTCAAGGAGGTATGGACCCGCATCGTGCCGCGGCCGATCGAGCGCAGCACCTACGTGCTGCTGTCATCCGCGGCGCTCCTGCTTCTCTACTGGCAATGGCGGCCGATGACAGACATCGTCTGGAACGTCGAGAACGAGCTGGCCGCGAACGTGATTTGGGCGCTGTTCGCGCTCGGCTGGCTGCTCGTGCTCGTGAGCACCTTTCTGATCAACCATTTCGACCTGTTCGGGCTGCGGCAGGTGTACCTGTACTGGCGCAACCTGCCGTACACGCAATCCGGCCTCGTGACACCGTTCTTCTACAGGGTCGTGCGTCACCCGATCATGCTCGGCTTCATCATCGCATTCTGGTCGGCGCCGACCATGACGTCCGGACACCTGCTGTTCGCGATCGCGACGACGATCTACATTTTCGTCGCGCTGCAGTTCGAGGAACGGGACATGGTGCGCTTCCACGGGCAGGCGTACATCGAGTACCGCGAGCGCGTGCGGATGATCATTCCGCTGCCGAAGTAAGTGCCGCACGGGCAGGGCAATCCCATGAAAAAGCTGATTGCGATCCTGGTCGCGGCCTGTACCTGCGCCATGGCCCGGGCGGATGCAGTCACCGACTGGAATGTCCGCAGCGGTGAAATCGTCCAGGCCGCGGGCATCGGCACGCCCTCCGCCAACCGAATGATGGCGATCGCGCAGACCGCCGTGTACGAGGCCGTCAACCGCGTCACCGGACGCTTTCCCTACAGCAGCCTCGATATCGCGCCGGCACCCGCCGCCTCGGTCGAAGCCGCGGTCGCCGCCGCGAATTGCACGGTGTTCAGGAAGGTCATCCCGACACAGTCCGCCGCTTACGGCGGACACTGCGAGGCTGCGCTCGCGGCGATTCCGGAAGGCGCAGCCAGAAGCGAGGGCATACGGATCGGCGAGCGGGCCGCCGCGGCCGTGCTCGCAGACCGGGCGGATGACCACGCGATGCGCACGGTTCCCTACCGCCCCGCCACGACTCCCGGCACCTACGTGCCGACCACATTGCCTGTCATCCCGCAGTGGCCGCAGCGCAAGCCCTGGATGCTTTCGAGCCCTTCGCAGTTCCGTCCTGGCCCGCCGCCCGCGCTCACGAGCGGCACCTGGACGCGTGACTTTGCGGAAGTCAGGGCGCTGGGCGCGAGGGAAGGCTCGACGCGCACTCCGGAGCAGACGGCGATCGCGAAGTTCTGGGAAGGCACGCTGCCGTCGGTGTACCACGGCATCGTGCGCTCGGTCGCGGACCAGCCCGGTCGCGACCTCACGCGCAACGCGCGGCTCTTCATGGCGGTCACGCAGGCCATGGACGATGCGCTGATCGCCGTGTTCGACGCCAAGTACCAATACAACTTCTGGCGTCCGATCACCGCGATCCGAAACGGCGACTTGGACGGAAACGACGCTACCGTCGTCGACCAGACCTGGCTGCCGCTGATCGAGACGCCGATGCACCCGGAGTATCCCTGCGCGCATTGCATCCTCTCAGCCACCGTCGGGACGGTGATCGCGGCGGAGGTCGGAAACGGCCCGATGCCGACGCTCACGACCACGAGTGACGTGGTCAAGACCGCGCGCAGCTGGGCGAACCCCGAGGAACTGATCCGGGAAGTTTCGCTCGCGCGCATCTACGACGGCGTTCACTACCGCAATTCCACCGACGTCGGCGCCGCCATGGGCCGCCAGGTCGGCGCGCTCGCGGCCGGGAAGCACTTCGGCCCGCCATGACGGGGCTGCGATGGTCGGATGACCTCGTGGTCTTCGACTGGAACGAGCTGTCCGAACTCTATCGCATCGCCCCGCTCGGCGAGAAAAAGCCCCGTGATCTCGAACGCTCGTTTGCGAACAGCCTCTACAGGATATTCGCCCGCGATGGCGGCAGGCTCGTGGCCGCAGGTCGCGCGCTCGCAGATGGCGTGGATTGCTCCTACATCTGCGACATCGCCGTGCACCCGCAATACCAGGGACGCCGGATCGGGCAGGAGATCGTCACGCGATTGCGGGATCTCTCGGCCGGCCACCGCAAGATCATCCTCTACGCCAATCCCGGCAATGAGGATTTTTACGCGAAGCTCGGCTTCCGGCGCATGCGCACGGCCATGGCGATATTCAAGGACCAGGCCGCCGCCATCACGGGCGGCCTGGTGGAGAAGGACTAGCGCCTGCTCCTCATCCTGCATGCCGTCGTCGCCGTCGCCTGCGAGACGCCCGACGGCGCTCAACTCCCGGCGAGCGTCTGCGCCCGCTCCAGGTACTTCTCCATCGCCTCCGTGGCCAGCGGCCGGCTGAAGTAATACCCCTGCGCATAGCGGCAGTTGAGCGCGAGCAGACGGCCGACCTGCTCCATGCGCTCGACGCCTTCCGCGACGAGCTTCAGTTCGAGCGCATTGCCGATGCCGATGATGGCGCGAACGAGCGCCGCGCCCTGCTTGCTCTCGGCGATGTGGTCCACGAAGGACTTGTCGATCTTCAGCACCGACATCGGCAGTTTCTGCAGGTAACTCAGCGACGAGTATCCGGTGCCGAAGTCGTCGATGCCCATGCGCACGCCGAGGGCCGTCAGCTTCTGCATCGCGAGGAGCGCCGCCTCGACGTCCTGCATGATGCTGCTCTCCGTCAGCTCGAGGACGACCTTGTCGGCGGTGAGGCCGGACGCGCTCAGGGCGTCCAGCACCTTGGCCGGCGCCTGCGGATCGTGCAACTGCCTGGCCGAAAGGTTCACGTGCAACTTCAGTTGGGCAAGCGCGGCACGACCGCGCTGCCACTCGTGGAACTGGCGGCAGCTTTCCTCCAGCACCCACCAGCCGAGCGGCACGATCATGCCGGTTTCCTCGGCAAGCGGGATGAACTCGCCCGGAGGAATCACGCCGCCTCCGGGCCGGCCCCAGCGAACCAGCGCCTCCATCGCCGACAGCGCCCCGCCCGGAAGCTCCACGACCGGCTGGTAATGCACGACGAACTCGCGCTCCGCGAGCGCGCGCTGAAGGTCCGACTTCATCTCGAGCCGGAACAGCATTGCCGTGTGCATGCCGGTCTCGAACACCGCGTGCCCGCTCTTGCCTTCGCGCTTCGCCGCATACATGGCCATGTCGGCGCGGCGCAGCATGTCGCTCGGGCTATCCATGTTGCCGCGCGACAGCGCGAGCCCCACGCTGCCGCCGATCTGCCGCGGCTGGCCGTGAACCAGGAACGGCGTCTCCAGCGCGCGCTTGACGCGCTCGATCACCTGGTCCTTGGATTTCTCGTCCACGTCCTCGATCACGAGCGCAAACTCGTCGCCACCGAGGCGGGCGACCGTGTCGACCGAACGCACGGATTCGGTCAGGCGGCTCGCCACGGCGACCAGCAGCTCGTCGCCGACCGAATGGCCGTAGCTGTCGTTGATCTCCTTGAAGCCATCGAGGTCCAGCAGCACCGTCGCGAGCGGGGCGCGGTGCCTGCCCGTCGCCGCCAGGGCGTGCTGCAGGCGGTCGAGGAACAACGCGCGGTTCGCGAGGCCGGTGAGCGGGTCGTGCAGCGCGTCGCGCGTGAAGCGCTCCGCGATCGATTCGGCTTCAAGGCGCGCCTTGCGCTCGCGCTCGTACTTGCGTTTCCAGCGCTCCAGCTCGTGCTGGGTCGCGTCGTTCACGGGCCTCCATGCCTCTCGAAGCGGCATTCGATGACGCATTCGGGCGCGCCGTCCAGCATGCATTTCGGCTGGCTGACGGCGACCTTCTCGCGAAAGTGGTCGGCGGCGCCCGCGATGAATCCCTCCGCCAGCGCGCACAGCCTGCGTTTGGAGCGGTAGTGGATGATGAGCGTGTCGTGCGCGGCCTCTCCGGGCGGTGTCTCGAACTCGAATTCGGGGACGTCGGCACCGGGATAGAGCTTGCGCACCTCGGCGTGAATCACGGCGTTGAGCGAAAGCAGGAAGCCGCGCAGGCCACGCTGGCTGGTGAAGAACTCCGGGTAGCGCTGCGACAGGAACGGCATGGCGTGGCGGCCGAACCAGGCGAGAACCTGGCGATCGGTCTTCTTGCTCGCCCTGGCGAGCACGCCGACCAGATTCGCAAAATCGCCGTCGGCGTAATTGCCGAGAGAGGTGTAGGCGCCGTCGGCGCCGGCATGGGCGAGGATCTTGTCCCACGCGCTTTCGCCCACGTGGGTCGTGACTACTTCCTCGAGAAGGTTGAACACGATCCCCTTCACACCGCCCTCCCTGGTGCGGTCTGAGGACCCGGCTCCCGCAAGTCCCGGCCGATCCTGCGCCCGCGGCCCGGGAGGCGTCAAGAAAACCACTTGCACGCCATCGCGGGTCCGGGATATATTCACCCATATGGGTGAATATAGAAATCCCGGCCTCGATAGCGTCCTCGGCGCCGTCGCCGACTCCACGCGCCGCGCAATCCTCGCGCGCCTCGCCCTGTCCGACGCGCGTGTGACCGAGATCGCGGGCGATTTCCCGATCTCGCTGAATTCCGTCTCCAAGCACATCCGCATGCTCGAGCGCGCCGGGCTCGTGCGCCGCACCGTACAGGGGCGTGACCACGTGCTCTCGCTCGATGCGGCGCCACTGGCCGGTGCCGCCGAGTGGATCAGCCACTACCGCGCCTTCTGGGACGGCAAACTTGCCGCCCTCGAGAAATTCATGAAGCAGAAGCACAAGCTCCCCTACAAAGGAAAGAAACGATGAACGTCTCCAGCCCGGTCCCGACCGTCACCGTCCGTCGCGAAATTGCGGCGCCGGCCGAAACGCTGTTCGACGCCTGGCTCGATGCCGGGAGCCTCGCCGTCTGGATGCGCCCGGGCGACACAACGCGCACCGCCGTCAAGGTCGATCCGCGCGTCGGCGGCGCCTACGAGATCGTGATGCACACGCCCAAGGGGCCCGTTTCGCACAGCGGAACCTATCGCGAGATTGCGCGCCCGCGCCGGCTCGTGTTCACCTGGAATTCCCCCTATGCGGGCCAGACCGATTCGCTCGTCACGGTCGAGTTCCATCCGAAGCGCGGCGCGACCGAGATCGTGCTGACGCACGAGGGCCTGCCGAGCGCCGAGATGGCGGCTGCGCACAGCGGCGGCTGGAGCGACATCGTGGTGCTGCTCGCCGGGGTGCACGAAAAGGCTCGCGCGACAGGGTAGTGCTATCCTTCGTCATGGACCGCCGGCCGGGCACCCCGGCCGCAGAAAAACGGAGGTTCCATGGCGACCAAACTCGAGAAACCCCTGAAGCGCGAGCTGGCGATCGGCGATCAGCCGTACATGATCACGTTCTCGCCGGAAGGGATAAAGATCGTGCCGAAAGGCAAGCGCAACGGACTCGAGCTCAGCTGGAAAGCCATCCTCGCCGGGCAGGCCGGCGGCGGCATGTCATCGGGCGGAGGCATGGGCGCGTAGTACGCGACCGGCATCGGCCCGCCGTGCATGACCCGCGAGAGGTCAAGGATCATCCGCACCGCGTGGGTGCTCTCGACGATCCTCGCGACGGGCCTGGTCACCTGGCTCGTCACGAGCTACCGCGCGGACATCACCGCCGCGCGTGCGCGCATCGCCACCGGTAGCGAGCTCGCGCAAACCCCCTGCGGCCCGATCGAGTACGCCGTCGCCGGTGAAGGCCCGCCGGTCCTCGTCATCCACGGCGCGCGCGGCGATTCTCGGCATGTCCGCCGGCGCGCCGTCGACCATGCAATTCGCGTTGCGTCACCCGGACCGCGTCGCCGCGATGGTCCTGATGGTGCCCGCGACATTCGTGCCGCGCGAAGGCGGCGAGGCCTCGGTCAGCACGCCGCACTGGACGCAGTTCCTGTTCGACACCGCGCTGCGCTCGGACTTCGTGTTCTGGAAACTCCTGCGATTCGCGCCAGACCTGGCAGCCAGGGCGATCCTGGCGACGCCGCCCGAAGTGGTCGCCGCCGCGAGCGCCGCGGAGCGTGCGCGGTTCAATATGCTGAAGGCTCACATCCTGCCAGTGGCGCCGCGACGGCCCGGGCTCGTGAACGACGCGGCCGTCGTCTCGACGCTGCCGCGCTACGGACTCGAGAAGATCGCGGCGCCGACCCTGCTGTTCAGCGCCGAAGATGACGGCTACGGCACCTGGGACGGGGCGCAGTACACTGCCCGGCACCTGCCGGAGGCGCGCTTCGTCGGTTACCCCGCCGGCGGGCATATGCTGGTCGGGCACACTGAAGCGATCCGGGGCGAGATCGCGTCGTTCCTGCGCTCAAACGGATGGTCGGGCATGCACACGCACCACGAGATCGACTACATCGAGTTCGGCGTCCGCGATACCACAATCGCAAAACAGTTCTACGGCGCGGCCTTCGGCTGGAAGTTCACGGACTATGGGCCGGACTACGTGGGCATCCACGGCGGTCGTGGCGAGCAGGGCGGTTTCCGCCGCGCGGATTCTGTTCCGGCGGGCGGGCCGCTGGTCGTGCTCTTCTCCACCGATCTCGAGGCGACGCAAGCCGCGGTCAAGGCTGCGGGCGGCAAGATCGTGCAGGAGATCTTCTCCTTCCCCGGCGGGCGGCGGTTCCATTTCGAGGACCCGTCCGGCAACGAACTGGCCGTATGGTCGGAGCGATGATTGAACTTCTGTGTGGGGGATTTCACATGCGCGCAATCATCCTGACTCTCATGATCTTCGCAATCGCCGCCCACGCGGGCGAGAGTCCGCCGTACGGCAAGCCGGGCGCCCAGCCGCCAAAGAACCAGTGGATATTCTGCCGCGTCACGATCGCGCGCCCCGGCCGCCCGCTCGGCTCGAACGACGTGATCGTGTACACCGGCTCCACGCCGATGAAGCAAGTCAACTGGCACGACTATGGCATCGCGTTCGGCGCGTACGTCACGAAACAGTACGGCCTCCAGGGTCATCGTACCGGCCAGTGCTTCGGCGCGAACTCCCGGGAAGAAGGGCAACGCTCGCTCGACTACCTGACGACCAACCAGAACAATCCGTCCCAGATCCAGGTCGTCAAGACCGGCTGGACCCTTCCATAGGGGAATCGAACGCATGGCCGAGTACCGGGTAGTCGTGAGCTGGGACCGCGGCGGCGCGGTTTTCACCGACAACCGCTACAGCCGCGGGCATCGCTGGCGCTTCGACGGCGGCGTCGAGGTGCCGGCTTCGGCTTCGCCGCACGTGGTGCCGCTGCCGATGTGCGTGGAAGCCGCCGTGGATCCGGAGGAAGCCTTCGTCGCGGCGCTCTCGAGCTGCCACATGCTGTGGTTTCTCTCGATCGCCGCAAAGCGCAAGTTTCTGGTCGAGAGCTACCTCGACGAAGCGGTCGGAATCATGGCGAAGGATGGCAGCGGCAGGCTCGCCATGACGCGCGTGACGCTACGCCCCGCCGCGGTCTTCGGCGGCGAACGCCGGCCGGGCCGGGACGAGATCCAGGCGATGCACCACGAGTCGCATCAAGAATGCTTCATCGCGAACTCGGTCAGGACCGACGTGCGTTGCGAACCCGTCTGGGACTGAAGGGCTACCAGGGGATCCCGGTCCCGTCGTAGTCATAGAACTTCCCGGCGTCCTTCGGCCCCAGCCTGGCGATCAGCTTGCGCATCTCCGAGATGCTTTCCGCCGGCGAGAGCTTTCCGCCCGCCCCGCCCATGTCGGTGCGCACCCAGCCGGGGTGCAGCACGACGCAGGTGATCCCGCGAGGCGCAAGATCGACCGACAGGCTTTTCACCACCATGTTCACGGCGGCCTTCGAGCTGCGATAGGGATACGAGCCGCCCGAGCGGTTGTCGTCGATCGAACCCATGCGGCTCGTGATCGTGACGATGAGCTTGCGCTCGCCTTTCTCGACGTTCTCGAGCAGGGACTCGACGACGCGCGCGGGTCCCAGGGCATTGACGTCCAGCACTTTCAGCCAGGCCGCGTAATCGAGCGAACCCAGCGCCTTGCCGGGCGGGCTGCCGACGCCCGCGTTGTTGAGGAGGAGATCCAGCGCTTCGCCCTTCAGCTCAACGGCCGCGGCCTTGACGCTCGCGGTGTCGGCGACGTTCATGGCGAGGACCCGGATGCTTCCCCCGCTCGCGGCCGCCAGTTTCCGGAGTTCCGTTGAAGTCTCCGGGTCCCGGCAGGCGGCGTACACGCGCCAGCCGTCTGCCGCGTACTGGCGGGCGAATTCGAGGCCGAGGCCGCGGTTGGCGCCGGTGATGAGGATCGTGGGCATGCGGCAAGTATCGCACCCCGCGGCGGGCCCTGTAAGATTCCGTTCCAGTCATGCGCGCAGTCATTTTCGACCTCGACGGGACGCTGGTGGACACCGTGTATGCGCACGTGTTCGCCTGGCAGCGCGCGTTCGCCGAAAGCGGGCTCGCGATCGACGGCTGGCGCATCCATCGCCGCATCGGCATGAGCGGCGGCCTGTTCGCGCGCGCCGCCGCACGCGAGCTCGGGCACGAGATCAACGCGGAGCAGGAAGAGGCCCTCCAGCAGCGCCATGGCGAGCTGTACCGGCAGTTCCTGCCGGAGCGCCGCCCGCTGCCCGGGGCGGTCGAGCTGCTGCGCACGCTCCGTACGCATGGCGTCGCGTACGGCGTCGCGACCTCCGGCCGGCGCCCGGAAATCGACGCATCGCTGGATGCGCTCGGCATCGGCCGCGAAACGGTCGTCATCGAGCGGCGCGACGTCGCACGCGCGAAACCGGAGCCCGATCTCTTCCTCGCCTGCCAGGCGAGACTCGGCGTGCGCGCGGCGGAGTGCTACGTCGTCGGCGATGCGGTCTGGGACCTGCTCGCGGCGCGGCGCGCCGCCATGCTCTCCGTCGGGCTGCTGAGCGGCGGTTACGGCGAGGATGAATTGCTCGCCTCCGGCGCATTCCGCGTGTATCGCGACACCGCCGAGTTGCACCGTTCCCTCGACGAGCTCGGCCTCCTGCCCTGAGGGGGTCGCCTTGCCCCAGCACATCGGAATCGTCGCCTGCTCCGCCGAGGGCGCCTCGCTCTGCTATCGCACGATCTGCATCGAGGGCGCCGAATTCCTCGGACCGCACGGACACCCGGAAGTCTCCATGCACACGTACTCGCTCGCCGAGCAGATGCGCTTCGTGGAGGCGGGCGATTTCGCCGGACTCGGCGAGCTGATGCTCGAGTCCGCCCGCAAGCTGGCAGGCATCGGCGCCGATTTCCTGATCGCCCCGGACAACACGGTTCACCAGGCGATGCCCTGGGTGCTGCCGCGTTCGCCGCGGCCCTGGTTGCACATCGCGGAAGTGGTGGCGGATGAAGCCGTACGCCGCGGGTACCGGCGCCTCGGCCTGACCGGAACCCGGTGGCTGGTCGCGAGCGAGGTCTATCCCGGGACGCTCGCCGCCCGCGGCCTCGAATGCATCCGGCCGGACGGGGAGGACCGCCTGGAATGCTCGCGCATCATCATGGAGGAGCTCGTGTACGGGCAGTTCAGGCCGGAGAGCGTCGCGCATTTCCGGCGGGTGATCGGGCGGCTCAAGTCCGCCGGTGCCGAGGCCGTGATCCTCGGCTGCACGGAGATCCCGCTCATCATCGACGATTCGAACTCGGCGCTGCCGACGCTCGATTCGACGCGCCTCCTGGCGCGGGCGGCGCTGCGGCTGGCAATCGCATGAAGTCCTTCGAATTCGACAAGGATTCGCTCGCGCTGCTGCGCGAGGCGCTGGAGCGCATGGAAACCGGCTTCCGCGACTTGCCAGCCGTGCCGGCATCCCCGGGCCGCAGCTACTCCGACGAGGCGCTGCGCGAGGTGCTGCTCGAAGTCGCGACGCGCATGCAGGACAACTATCCCTATTTCCACCCGCAGTACGCGGGCCAGATGCTGAAGCCGCCGCATCCCGTCGCGCGGCTCGCCTACTCGCTCGCGATGTACGTCAACCCCAACAACCACGCGCTCGACGGCAGCCGTGCCAGTTCGCCGATGGAGAAGGAGGCGGTTGCGGAAGTTGCGCGCATGTTCGGCTGGGATGCGCACCTCGGGCACCTGACGGGCGGCGGCACAGTGGCGAATCTCGAGACGCTCTGGGTCGCAGGCGAGCTGTCGCCCGGAAAGAGCATCGTCGCTTCCGAGCAGGCTCATTACACGCACCACCGCATCACCGGCGTGCTCAAGCTGCCGTTCGAGGAGATCCGGTGCGACGACGCCGCGCGCATGGACCTGAATGCGCTCGAAGACCGGCTGAAGCGCGGCGGAGTAGGCACCGTGGTCGCGACGCTCGGAACGACCGCGACGGGTTCGGTGGATCCTCTGCCGCAGATACTGTCATTGCGCGAGCGTTACGGATTCCGGCTGCACGCCGACTGCGCGTACGGCGGCTATTTCGTCCTGGCCGGAAACCTCGCCCGGCCTGCGCGCGCGGCTTTCGACCGCCTGCGTGAGGTGGACTCGATCGTCATCGACCCGCACAAGCATGGGCTGCAACCCTACGGCTGCGGCTGCGTCCTGTTCCGCGATCCCGCGGTCGGCAGGCTCTACCGCCACGACTCGCCCTACACCTACTTCACCTCGAACGAGCTGCACCTCGGCGAGATCAGCCTCGAGTGCTCGCGGGCCGGCGCCTCGGCGGTCGCGCTGTGGGCGACGCAGCGGCTATTGCCCCTGGTGCGCGGAGGCGAGTTCGCCGCGATGCTGGAAGCGGGCCGCGCATCTGCGCTCGAACTGCACGGCAGGCTCAGGAAGGATGCGCGTTACGTGGCTCCGCTCGAACCCGAGCTCGACATCGTCGTCTGGGCAGTCAATGCAGAAAGCGTTGCCGGCTCGTCCGCGGCCGCGCGGCGCTCGTTTGCGGAAGCCGCATCGCGCGGACTGCACCTGGCCCTTGCGGAGCTTCCGGCACGGGTGTTCTTCCCGGGTGACCGCGCAGCCGCAGACACGGTCACCTGCCTGCGATCAGTGCTGCTCAAGGGGCAGCAGCCCGGCTGGGGCGGCATCCTGGAGACCCGGCCATGACGCACCAGGGCAGCTGCCATTGCGGCCGCATCGCGTACGAGCTCGATGGAGAGATCACGCAGGTGATCCAGTGCAATTGCTCGCACTGCGCAAGGAAGGGATACCTGCTCGCATTCTTTCCGAGGCAGCAGCTGCGCGCCGCTGGCATTCGGAAAGGACCCGGCCGGAACCGACACCGTCGCGGTCAACGTGCGCTGCCTGCCGGACCTGGACCTGTCAGCCCTGAAAATCGTTCCCGTGGACGGCAGAAGCCTCTAGCGGTCGCGGTACCGGGGCGGCTGCCGCTCCACCCAGCACTCCGCCAGCCTGCCGTCCTGCAGCCTCCACACGCTGATCCCGTGGAACTCGATCGGCCGACCGTCCGGCGGCAGGCCGAACACGCCATTGTTCCTGCCACGGTTGATCCAGCGCGCGACTACGCGGTCACCAGACGGGCTCGCGAACACGTCCACGATCTCGTCCTCGGCTCCGGGCATCAGGCGGAAGAACTCTGCCACCCAGGTCTTGAAGTTGTCACGGCCGCTGATGGTCCCGCCACCGGAGTGAATGATGTAATCAGGGGTCATCAGCTCGTCGATCGCGCCGATGTCGTGCCGCGGTCCCCAGACCCGCGACAGGAAATCGCGCGCGAGCTTCTCGGCAAGCGCAATATCGGTTTCCGCGGCCATCTTGCGCCTCCATTGGCAGGCTTCCCGGAATTGGGCAGAATAGCCGCCTTTTTGCCGCCCGGCACGACACCCGGGCCCAGGGAGACACCATGATGATTCGCCGATCATTGCTCATCGCCACCGCCGCACTGCTTGCCGGCACCTGGAGCCTGTCCGGGTTCGCCCAGACCGCCACTGGCACGCTGGTCTTCGACGTGAAGCCCTTCACATCGAAGGTGAAGCTCAAGCCGAAGATCGAGAACCGCCTCAAGACCGGCGGCATCGAGTGGGGCGCGGCTGAAGGCCAGCTTGTGATCACGACGGTCAACAAGCGCTTCATCCGCTTCGACCTGCCGCACATGACGCGCTACGGCGAGAGCAAGACGATCGAGCTCGCGCCCGGCAAGTACACGATCCATTGCCCGGCATTCGTTCCGGAGGGCGGCCTCAGCGTGGAGAAAGCGCTCTCCAAGGGAGCGTTCTTCAATCTCGATCAGGCCACCTTCGAGATCGTGGAAGGCAAGGCCACGACGCTCGAGGTACACCCGACGATCCAGTCCGAGTCCACGTTCCTGCTGAAGTTCTTCATCCCGGAACTCCTCGTGAAGGTAGTGGAGGACGGCACCGTCAAGCAGGAACTCGTCGTCAACGACCGCAAGGATGGCTCGATCGCCTGGAACGACTACAACGGCCCGCTGAAGTTCGAGGTGCCGCCGGCCAACTGAACCGCAGCCTGTTACGGCAGGTACCTGGCGTTCGCGTTCGCGAGCTCGGCGTCCGATATCTCCCGCCCCGCCGGCACGTAGACCCGTCCATTCCAGGTCCACACCGGGAAAGAGAACCCGGGCCCGCCGTCGGCCAGGTCATGCACGCCGCCGGTGGTCGTCGGCAGGATCGCCAGCATCCGGCCGCGTGCGGCGTAGATTTCGCGCCAGCTTGCGCCATCTCGCAACATCAGGTGCAGACCGGGGCCGTCGCCGTAGCACGTGGCCAGATCCGGGCCGCCGGAAATCGCGAACAGGATTGCGGTGCCGACGGCGCCGCCGAGTTCTGCCGAAAGGAACTGCGGGGTCACGAGCTCGCCGCATTCGTTCACGACTTGTCCTTGCGGACCGGCTTGCAGCGCGAGCGCACGCAGGATCGCCGCATGGTCGGCGAAGGCAGCGTCGCCTCCCGCTGCGGCCGCGCCGGAAGCGACCGGGGCGCCCGCCTCGGGCGGGGCTTCCGACTCAGGCGGGGTGCCGCCATCGCCACAGGCCGTTAGCGCGCAAATGATGAAGGCCGGAATGGCTTCGGGGCATTTCATCGGTGCGTACTTCGCGGTCACACAGCCTACACGGATTCCGGGCGTTGCCGGCCGCCATGCGATACGTCGCGACCGCCGGCACGGTCAACCTGGTAAACGATTACAATGGTCCGCTGAAGTTCGAGGCGCCGCAGACAGAGTGAGGACGCCCATGGCCAGGAACTCCATTGCACCCGTCGCCGCGATGCTCTTTGCGGCCGTCGCGATCGCGCACTTGTTGCGTATCGTCTTCGACGTTCCGGTGACGGTCGCCGATGCCGCCATCCCGATGTGGGTGAGCGTCATCGGCGTCCTGGTACCCGGCGTGCTGGCCTGGCTGCTGTTCAGGAACTCGCGCTAGCCGCAAGCAGCGGGCCTGCGCCGGGCGTTCCTGCCGGAATTCAGGGCGGGTCAGCCGCACGCCGGCCCGCGAACAGGTGCACGAAGAGCCCGAGCAACGCCATCACCCACACGATCACCGCGCTCGAAGGCAGATCCGTCACCACGGACACCGCGAGCCCCGCCAGGTAACTCACGGCCGCGAGCGCGTAACCGATCGCGAGCTGGCGGCCAGCCGCCATGCGATAGGTCGCGACGGCGGGCACGATCAGCGTCGTGAACACGAGATAGACGCCCACCAGCTGCACCGACGCGGTGACCACCATCGCAAACACCACGTAGAAACCCACGCGGCCGATGCGCTCGCGCCAGAAGAACCAGGCGGCGGCGAATACCGCGGTCACGATCCCGATGCGCTCGATCTGCTCGAAGGACACCCAGAGGATCTGCCCGGCGAGCAGGTCCTTGAGATAGTCGCCGCCGTGCGGGTCGTTTGCGAGCACCAGGATCTGCGCGGTGGAAGCAAGAATGAAGAGAATCCCGATCAGCGCCTCCTGAATATCCGGCCGCCTGCGTTCGGTCCAGGTGAGCAGGAGCGCGCCGGCCAGCGCCGCCGTGCCGGCCGCGGCCTGCGCGCCCCAGCCCTCGATGGCCCAGCCGAAGCTGTACGCGGTGATCACGCCGAGTGCCGCCACCTGCGCGATCGCGAGGTCGATGAACACGATGCCGCGGGCCAGCACTTGCTGGCCGAGCGGCACGTGCGACACGGAGACCAGGAGGCCCGCGATCAGCGCCGGCCACAGGATGGAAACATCGGTCGCGACCAGGTTCACGATGGCGCTCCCAGGAGCCGGTCCAGCGTGTCGTCGAACAGCGCGAAGAGGTCCTTCGCTTCCGGCGTCCCGCCGACCGAGTACGGCAGCGTTACGACCGGCGCGCCGATGCGCTGCGACAGCCATTTCGCCGCCCGCGGATCGTTGTAGGCATTGCGCAGGATCATGCGTGCCGGCGTCGAGGACAGTTTCGTCACGAGCGCGCTCAGATGCCCCGCGCTCGGCGGCACGCCCGGCTTCGGCTCGATCGCGGCGACCTCCCGGAGTCCCAGCCACTGGCACAGGTAGGCCTGGTCGCGGTGCATTACGACCACCGGCACCCCCTTGAGCGGCGCCGCTTTCGCTTCCCAGCGCGCGATCGCCTGTGCCCAGCGCGCGTCGAAGTCCGCGCCGCGCGCCCGGTACCAGGCGGCGTTCGCCGGGTCGATGGCCGCGAGCCGCGCCGAGAGCGCCTTCGCAACCAATGTGATGTTTCGCGGATTCAACTGCACGTGCGGGTTGCCGAGCGGGTGGATGTCCCCGAGCGCGCGGTCGAGCTGGGCCGGCTTTTCGATCAGGCTGAGGTACGCCGTGGCTTCGAAGAAGCCCTGCGTTCCCGGCTGGATGCGGCGGTTACCCGATTCGCGCACCAGCACGGGCAGCCAGCCCGCCTCGAGTTCCGCGCCGTTCGCAACGAGCAGCTCCGCCGTGCGTGCGCGCGCCACGAGGCTCGGCCTCGCTTCCACGCGGTGCACGTCCTGAAGCGCGCCCGTCGCCGTGTACACGTCGACGCGGTCGCCGCCGATCTCGGCGACGAGCGCGCCCCAGTCCGCCGTGGTCGCGAGCACCTTGAGCGCGGCCTGCACCGGGCATGCCGCCGCGAACATCAGCAATGCGAGGAAGACACGGATCATGGCTGTCATGGCGGCGCCTTCTAGTACTTGTGGGCGCCGTGCGCGCCGATGCCGTAGAGATACTGGAGGAACAACTGCCGGTCGCGGTCGCCGCCATCGCGCGCGTCGTCCCAGGCGTACTGCACGCGAAGCCGCGAGAACTCGCTGGGGTTCCAGTCGAGCATCGCGGCAATGCGGTCCGGGTTCGCGGGCAGGAGCGACGGGAATGCCTCCGGCGGCAATGCGCCCGAGTCCACGAGGCCGATTTCCGGCGTGCCGGAATCGAGCGAGTCGTAGCGGATGCCCGCGCGCCAGCGCGGCAGGAACTGGTACACGCCCTGCACGTACCAGCCCGACTGCTCGCTGCGATACGCATCCGCGAGGGCGAGGCCGTCGAGATCGAAGGCAAGTTCACCGGTCTCCTTGCGGCGGAAGTACTCGCCCTGGAGCTTGAGCTGGCGGCGAGTGACGCTGCCGTAGGGAGACCACTTGAGCACGGCATCGACGCCCCAGGTGCGCGAATTACCGGTGAAGGCGTTGAGCACGGGCGCGCCGTCATCGTCCACGTCCTCGTAGCCCCGCCCTTCCGCGCGCAGGTCCATCCACGAGGCGCCAGCGCGCCAGCTCATCGAGTCGCCGATGTCGCCGCCCACGTGCGCGAAGAGCGTGGTGCCGCTCGCACCATTGCGGTTGCGGCGCGTCGCCGGAAAGGCCCCGCCGCTGCCGACTTCGGCGCCGAGTTCGACGAAGAGATCCGTCGGCGCCAGCCACTTCAGCTGCACGCCGTCCTGCTCCATCTGGTTAGCGAACAGCGCCTGGTACACGAGCGGCTGGTCCACGAAGTCCCAGGCGTGCGCGTGCACCTCATTGAGGTAGCCGATGCCGGAGAAGAATCGCCCGCCTTTCGCCGTGAGGCCCGCGGGCAAGGACAGCGTCTGGAAGAACGCTTCCTCGACTTCGATCTCGTCTTCGCCCGTCACCGCCGCGGTCAGCGAGGCCCGGAAGTACGGGTCCACGCTCGCGGAGAGCACGAGTTCCGATTCGCCGAGGTTGAAGCTGCGCTCACCCGGCCCGACCTCGCCGCCATTCGGCATGAAGCCGGCGATGGCCCAGGTCTCCGGATCCTCCGAGAGACTGGTGTAGTTGCCTGCGAGGATCAGGGAGATCGCCGGGTTGAGCGCCGACGCCTGGCTTGCGGGCGTCACGGTTACGGGCGGCTCCGCCGCGGCGGCCTGCACGGGTCCCGCACCCGGCCCTGCGCCGTCGATTGCCGCGAGGCGCGACTCGAGCGTCGCAATCCGTACGGCGTACTCGCCCTTCAATGCCTCGAGTTCTGCGCGCAGCGCCGCCACATCGTCGGCAAGCGCAATCGCGGGCAGCAGCCCGCCTGCCAGCGTCATGGACGCGGCCAGATGCCTGAAGCTCATCATCGGAAAGCCCTCCTCCAACCTGAACGGGCACGGACGCGCCTGCGCGCGGCCGTGGGGTCAATGCGCGGTCAGAGGATCGGGGGCGGTGCGCGGGAGCGGAATCCCGGGTAGTGCGGGTCGAGGGCGATGGCGGCTGCGGCCGCCGGGGCGACGGCTTCGGAGCCGCAGCGCTCGATTTGCGCGGTGCCGGTCGCGCCACCGATGGCGCTTGCGAGCGGCGCGAAGGACAGGCAGCCGCCGCAGATCTGCGTCGTGTCCGGACGGCCCTTCGCCTCGTCCGAGAGATGCGAGTAGGCGTGCGCCGCCGCGCCGATCTGCCCGGTCAGCAGCGCGACCGCGAGCAGCTTCGCAATCAGGCCCGAACGGCGGGCGCTCGGTAACGGAACAGCCATGGCCGGGACAGGGTATCCCCAAGGCGCTCGGCCCGGCAACTCCACAGACAAAGACCTCGTTTGGCGCACAATCGGGCCCATGACCGAGGCCGCGGACCCCACCGTCTTCCCCTGGCGCCGGCCACTCGGGCCGCGCGACCCGGCGCAGTCACACCGTCAGGCGACCTATCTCGAACTTCTCTTCGACCTCTGCTTCGTGGTCGCGGTCGCTTACGCGAGCGCGGGCCTGCATCACGCCATTGCGGCTAACCACGCGGTGATGGGCATCGCGAGTTACCTGATGGTGTTCTTCGCGATCTGGTGGGGCTGGATGAATTTCTCGTGGTTCGCGTCCGCCTATGACAACGACGACGGCATTCACCGGAGACAGCGACGAGCGCGTCAGGCTCTGCGCGCCAGGGCAGGTCGAAGGGCTCGAGCGCTGCGAACAGGCCCTGGAGGAAGCGGTGCAAGTCGTCGTCCGTGTCGGCCGAGATCCAGGCGACCACGGTGCCGGAGGGAAGCTTCGGAATCTGGGCCGAGAGCGCCGCCGTCTTGCCGAAGCCCGCGGGCGCGCAGAGGAGCGTGAGCGGCCGGGTCGCCAGCGCCTCGGCGAGGCGCCCCTCCAGCCGCGCACGCGGTATCAGCCCTGAGCGCTGCCTCGGGGGCTGAATCCTGGTGAGCGTGATCTGCGTGTCCAAGGCTCCGGGTTCTATGACCCGGAGCGTGGACTGCCGCAACTTGGTTACGCGAGCCTAATTCACGCGCCGGCGGCGACCAGATCGCGAAAGCGCGCGGCGGTTACGGCGCCTCGCAATTCTCCGCCGTAATCGGAGGCGTGCAGATGACCCCGCCCTCCGTGATGGTCTGGTTGCCATACTTCTCGGTCGCCAGGACCTCGAACTCATAGATTCTGCCAGGCTCGAGGTACTGCTTCGGCACCAGCACGCTGGTTTCCGCCTTCGAAAGGTCGGCGTTGAACGAGACCTTCGTCTTCCCGGGGGCCAGCACCGGATTCGTGATGTCGACGACCACGACGTGGTAGCCCACGATCTCGACCGGCCCGAGGGAAGGCATGATCGGGCTCGTCACCTTCTGCCACTGGATGAGGAGGTTGGCATTGTGGGGGACGACGTCACCGTCATCCGGCGCGGTGATCACAGGACCGGCGGGGACTCTGTGTGTCAGCCTCGCCGTGCCTTCGAACTCCGTTGACCCGCTCTCGCCGTCGAGTTCGTACAGGCCGGCAGGCCAGTTGGACAGCAGCTCGGTCAGCGTGATCGCATCCTCGGAAGGCTCGCAGCCGAGCGCCTGCTCGAGCTCCCGGATCGGCGGCTCGACACGCTCCTGGAACACCTCGGTGATGTCGTGGGTCTCTTCCTGGCCGCGGACCGTCCGCAGGTTGAAGACTTCCTGGCCGTAGGGGCTTTCGACCTCGCCCTCGGTGATGCCGTCGGTGTCGAACATGATCTGGATGCCCATGTCGCAGGCCGATGCGTTGGTCTCGAAGTGGATGTTCGCAAGCTTGAACGGCTCCGGCCCGGCGGCCATGGCGGGGGCCGTTACCGCCGCCAGCGCCAGACCTGCCGCCACGGCCTCACGAATGCCTTGAAAACGTGTATTCATGGCGATTGCTCCATCAGGGTCATGTGGTGATTGAGACGCGGCCCCGGTATGAATCCCTCGCCGGCATGCAAGTCCGCGGATTTCCGCCACCGCCAGCGAGTAAGCTGATCGCCGAAAGGGCAGGCGGCATGGA
>JBQTKF010000037.1:0-19039 GCA_052386355.1 Gammaproteobacteria bacterium | reverse complement strand
CGGGCGCGTGCCCGAGCCGCAGTCCTACCACACGGTCGAGTTCATCTGCGAGGAAGGCGCCGAAGAGGCTGCCACGAACGCCGCCTCGGCCTGAGGCGCCGTCTCAGGCGGAGCCGAGGCGCCCGGCGAGATTCCGGACTTCCTGCAACAGCGCCCCCGGCAGCCGTACGCCAAAGGTCCGGAAGTAACGTTCGATCTCCGCGGCCTCCTGGCGCCAGGCCGCAGGATCCACGGACAGCAGTTCCTCCAGATTCGCGCCCGGCAGTTCGAGACCGGAGAGGTCGAGAGCCTCCCGTGTCGGCACCGCGCCGATCGGCGTGTCGAGGGCGGCGCCGCGTCCGCGGCTGCGGTCGATGATCCAGGCCAGCACGCGCAGGTTTTCCCCGTAGCCCGGCCACAGGAATTTCCCTGCGGCATCGCGGCGGAACCAGTTGACGTGGAAAACGCGGGGCAGCTCGGGCACGCGCTGTGGCATCGTGAGCCAGTGCGCCCAGTAGTCGCCGAAGTTGTAGCCGGCAAAGGGTTTCATCGCCATCGGGTCGCGGCGCACGACGCCGACGTCTCCGGTGGCGGCGGCGGTGGTTTCCGAGGCCATGCCCGCGCCCAGCAGCACGCCGTGTGTCCAGTCCCTGGCCTGGTACACGAGCGGCGCGAGCGCGCGGCGGCGCCCGCCGAACACGATCGCCGCAATCGGCACGCCTTCGGGCGCGTCCGCCTTCGGCGAGTAGCTCGGATTCTGGCGCGCGGAAACCGTGAATCGCGAGTTCGGGTGCGCCGCCGGTCCCCGTGCCGGGTCGTACGGCCGGCCCTGCCAGTCGAGCGCAGGTGCGCCCTCGTCGAGACCTTCCCACCAGGGTTCGTTGTCGTCAGTGACCGCGACATTGGTGAAGATCGCATCGCGGCGAATCATCTCCCAGGCGTGCCGGTTGGTCTTCGCATTGGTGCCGGGCACCACGCCGAAATAGCCCGCCTCGGGATTGATGGCCCACAGCCTGCCGTCCGGTCCCGGGTGCAGCCAGGCGATGTCGTCGCCGACGGTCCACACCTTCCAGCCTTTCATGAAAGCCGGCGGGATCAGCATGGCGAGGTTGGTCTTGCCGCAGGCGGAAGGGAAGGCACAGGCGAGGTAGTGCGTCTCGCCGGCCGGGTTCTCGATGCCGACCAGCAGCATGTGCTCGGCGAGCCAGCCCTCCTGGCGCGCCTGCCAGCTCGCGATCCTGAGCGCGTGGCATTTCTTGCCGAGCAGGGCGTTGCCGCCGTAGCCAGAGCCATAGCTCTGGATCTCGAGGGCTTCCGGAAAATGCATGATGAAGCGGCGCTCGGGGTCGAGCTCGCCGTTCGAATGCAGGCCGCGCACGAACTCCGGGTCCTGCCCGATGCGCGCGAGCGCTTCCGCACCCATGCGCGTCATCAGCTTCATGTTGGCGGCGACGTACGCGCTGTCGGTGATCTCGACGCCGCAGCGCGCATAGGGCGAGTCGATCGGCCCCATGCAGTAGGGCACGACGTACATCGTGCGCCCGCGCATGCAGCCGTCGAACAGCGCATCCATCTTCCCGCGCGCTTCCGCGGGTGACATCCAGTGGTTGTTCGGGCCTGCGTCCGCCTCGCGTTCGGTGCAGACGTACGTCAGGTGCTCGACGCGGGCGACATCGGAAGGATGCGAGCGATGCAGGTAGCAGCCCGGGAAGCTGGCTGCGTTCAGATCGTGCAGGTCGCCGCTCGCGCGCATGCGCCGGATGAGTTTCCGGTACTCATCCTCCGAGCCGTCGCACCAGTGCACGCGCTCCGGCCGGGTCCGCCGCGCGACCTGTTCGATCCAGCGCCGCAGTTCGACGGGTGCGCCGGCAGGGGCCGGAAAACGGTCGGGAGCGGTCGCCATGACTGCCTCGGCACGGGGAAGCGGGAATATTAGCAGTCCGTCCCGGCGCCGGGCCGAAACTGCACGAGTGCGCGCGTGAAAGCCATTGATCCCGAACGGGAAAGCCCGGAGACTGCCTGGATGCGCACGGCCGGTCCCTACGCCAGACTGCTGGGTCCCGAAGGCCCGCTCGCCGGGGTCATCGAAGGCTTCGAGTCGCGCCCCGAGCAGCAGTCGATGGCCGACTGGGTCGGCGAGACGCTGGCGGCGCGCGGCATGCTTGCGATCGAGGCGGGCACCGGCACCGGCAAGACCTTCGCTTACCTCGTGCCGGCGCTGCTCTCGGGAAAGCAGATCATCATCTCGACCGGTACGCGCACGCTGCAGGACCAGCTGTTCCACCGCGACCTGCCGACGGTCTCGAAAGCGCTCGGCCGGCCCGTGCGCGTCGCGCTGTTGAAAGGCCGGGCCAACTACCTGTGCCGGCACCGCCTGGAACTCGCCGGGTCGCTGCCGGCGCTGCCCGGGTTCGAATTGCCGGGCGCGCGCACGCTCGGTCGCATCCGCCGCTGGGCGCAGGGCACCACGAGCGGCGACCTGTCGGAAGTGGCGAGTCTTTCGGACACGGACCCGGCCTGGGCCGCGGTGACTTCCACGCGCGAGAATTGCCTCGGCACCGATTGTCCGCAATTCGCGCGCTGTCACGTGGTCGCGGCGAGGCGCGGGGCCCAGGCCGCGGACATCGTCGTGGTAAATCATCATCTGCTGCTCGCCGACCTCGCGCTCAAGGACGAGGGCTTCGGGGAGTTACTGCCGGGCGCCGAGGCCGTGATTCTCGACGAGGCGCACCAGGTGCCCGAAGTCGCGGCGCAATTCTTCGGTCATTCGCTCGCTTCGCGCCAGATCGCGGGATTCGCCCGAGACGCGCTCGCGGAGCTCATGCGCGCGGGTCTCGCGCAGGAAGCACCGAAACAACTGCTTGCAGGGCTCGAAGCGGCAACGGCGCTGGCCGCCTCGACGCTCGGGGGGCAGGGCGAGCGCGTCGAATGGGATGCATTGCCCGCGGGCTTTGTGGCGGCACTCGAGGACGCGCGTGATGCGCTTGCGCGGTTCGAGTCCGGGCTCGCGGCGACGGAAACGGAAGATCCGGGTGTCCGTGCCACGACGCGCCGGGCCGCCAGGCTTGGCGCGGTCCTGCGGGATCTCCTGGAAGCCGGAGACGACGCCGGTCTGCGCTGGGTGGATAGCACGACGCGCGGATTCACGGTCTCGTTCACGCCTTTCGAGGTGGCCGGTCGCCTGGGAGAACTGATGCGTGCGCAGGGCGGCGCCTGGATCTTCACTTCGGCGACGCTCGCGGTGGGCGAGGACTTCTCGCATTTCCTCGGCCGCGTGGGTGCGCCGGGCGCCGCGACCGTGCGCATCGACAGTCCCTTCGATTTCGAGTGCCAGGCGCTCCTCTACTTGCCTCCGGGCATGCCGGATCCCGCGAGCCGCGAGTACACGGCGCGCGTGGTGGAAGCTGCATTGCCGCTGGTCGAGGCCGCGGGCGGGCGCAGCTTCCTCCTGTTCACCAGCCATCGCGCGCTGCGCGAAGCGGCACGACTGCTCGAAGCCATACCTGGTTTCGCGCGCCGTTATCCGCTCCTGGCGCAGGGCGACGCGCCACGCGAAGCGCTGCTCAAGCGCTTCCGCGAGCTCGGCAACGCCGTCCTGCTGGGTACGGCGAGCTTCTGGGAAGGAGTCGACGTGCGCGGTCATGCGCTCGCAGCCGTCATCATCGACAAGTTGCCGTTCGCGGCGCCCGAGGACCCCTTGCTCAAGGCGCGGCTCGAAGGCATCCGGCGCCGCGGCGGCAATCCGTTCCGCGAATTCCAGCTGCCGCAGGCGGTGCTGTCGCTGAAGCAGGGATTCGGGCGCCTGATCCGCGACCGCGAGGACTTCGGCGTGGTCGCCATCTGCGACCCGCGTCTGCGCACACGGGGTTACGGTGCGACATTCCTGGCCTCGCTGCCGCCGGCGCGGGTGGTGACCGACCCGGCCGTAGCGGCGGCCTTCCTGCGCTCGAGGCTCGCGCAGGCGGGTCTTGCCGCTGCCGAGGCCTGCGAGGCATGAAGCTGCTCGCGCTCGACACCGCGACCGAGGCTTGCTCGGCCGCCCTGTGGCTGGATGGCGCGATCACCGAACGCTACGAAGTCATCGGGCGCGGCCATGCGGAGCGCCTGCTGCCGATGGTGGAGGAACTCCTGTCCGGGGCGGGCCTGAGCCTCCGCGCTCTCGATGCGATCGCCTTCGGTCGCGGTCCGGGCGGATTCACCGGGCTTCGCATCGCCGCCGCGATCGCGCAGGGGCTGGCTGCGGGCGCGGTCATTCCGGTCGTGCCGGTCAGCGACCTCGCGGCACTCGCCGCGGCCGGCGCACGAGCTTCGGGTCAGACCCGGATTCTCGCCTGCCTCGACGCGCGCATGGGGCAGGTCTATTGGGCCGCATTCGAATGCGAGGACGGTCTGCCGCGAGCGGCGGGCACCGAATCGCTCGCCGGGCCGGCAGCGATCGAACTGCCGGCCGGGGCGCGCTGGTTCGGCGCCGGTCAAGGTTTCGCGGCCTATCCGGAGCTTGGAGCCCGGTTGGCAGACCGCCTCTGTGGCGTGGAGCCGGCACTGCTGCCGCGCGCGGGGGACATTGCGCTGCTCGCGGTGCAGGAATTCGCCGCGGGTCGCACGGTCGCCGCGGCGCGGGCCGTTCCCACGTACCTGCGCGATGACGTCGTTCACCAACGACCGCGACGAGGGCTGTCATAATTCCTCAACAATGAACCGGCAGTCTGCCCGGCTGCGTATGGCCGATACCCGGATCCTGGTGGTGGAGGACGAGCAGCCGATCCGCGACCTGATTGCGTTCGGATTGCGGCGCGCCGGCTTTCAGGTGGCACTCGCGGAGTCGAGTCAGGCCGCACGCACGAGCATCGGCGACCGCCGCCCCGACCTGATCCTGCTCGACTGGATGCTGCCTGACACGAGCGGGCTCGAGCTCGCGCGCCAGCTGCGCCGTGACCAGGGCACGCGCGACATCCCGCTCATCATGCTGACTGCGCGCGCGGACGAGGCCGACAAGGTTGCCGGTCTCGAAGGCGGCGCCGACGACTACGTGACGAAGCCGTTCTCCGCGCGCGAGCTGGTGGCGCGGATCCAGTCGGTGCTCCGACGCAGCACGTCGGCAGGCGGCGACGAACGGATTACGGTGGAAGGGCTCACGCTCGACCGGGCGGGTCACCGCGTGCTGGCGCAGGGCCGCTCGCTCAGCCTGGGGCCGACCGAATACCGGTTGCTCGCCTTCATGATGACGCATCCGGACCGTGTGTACTCGCGCGGACAGTTGCTTGACCGGGTCTGGGGCGGCAATGTCTACGTGGAGGAACGCACGGTGGACGTGCACATCCGCCGCCTGCGCAAGGCGCTCGCGTCCTCGGGCTACGACCGCTTCGTGCAGACGGTCCGCGGCGCCGGTTACCGGTTCTCGACCCAGGAAGGCTGAGGCGTGCTGGCGGTCTGGATCAAGGCCCTGCTGCGCATCGCCATCCTGCTGGCGATCGCCGCCGTGCTGGGACTGCTGTTCGACAACGTGGCGCTATGGGTCGCCATCGTGCTGGGCGCGATGCTCGCGACCCAGTACGCGAACCTGCTGCGTCTGCAACACTGGATCCGCCATCGCTCGCACGAGGAACCGCCGGAACTGCGCGGCATCTGGGGCGACGTGGTCGGCCTCGTGGGGCGACTGTACCGGCGCAAGCAGGTGCACAAGCGCCGCGTGAACCAGCTGCTGCGCGAGTTCCGCCGGCTTTCCGCGGCGCTGCCGGAAGGCGTCGTGCTGCTGTCCGGGAATCACGAGATCCTCTGGTTCAACCGCATGGCCGGGGACCTCCTCGGCCTGCGGCGCAAGATCGATACCGGTCTGCCGATCGCGAACCTGGTGCGCCAGCCCGAGTTCACCGCGTACCTGCAACGCGCCACGGCCGGCCAGGGCGTGATCGTCCCGCTGCGCGGCGGCGAGGCCTTCCTGCTGATGGTCGTGATCCCGGCGGGCGACCAGGCGCTGATGCTGGTGCGCGACGTCACGCGCGAGGCGCGCCTCGAACAGATGCGCAAGGACTTCGTGGCGAATGCCTCCCATGAGCTGCGTTCGCCGCTCACCGTGATTTCGGGTTACCTGGAACAACTCGCGGAAGATCCGGCGCTCGGCGGGATCTGGACCCAGCCGGTCGCGGACATGCGTCGCCAGGCCTCCCGCATGCGCGAGATCGTGGACGACCTGCTCGAATTGTCGCGACTCGAGGCTTCGGGCGAGGAAGCGCCCTACGCGCTGGTGGACATGGCCTCGCTCGTCGAGCGACTGGTGCAGGAGGCCCGCGCCGCCGCGCCCACCGCCCCGAGCCTCGAGCTGGATCTCGATCGCAGGTTGTTCCTGAGGGGCGGCGAGAGCGAGGTTCATTCGATTGTCTGGAATCTCCTCTGGAACGCGGTGAAGTTCACGCCTGCATCGGGTCTCATCACGATCCGCTGGCGCCGCGAGGGTCCTGGCGCCCTGCTGGCCGTGCAGGACACGGGCATCGGCATCGCGCCCGAACACCTGCCCCGGCTGACGGAACGCTTTTACCGCGTGGATCGCAGCCGGGCGCGCGCGACCGGCGGTTCGGGCCTCGGACTGGCGATCGTCAAGCACGCCTTGCAGCGCCACGGGGCGCGCCTCGAGATTGCGAGCGAGGAGGGGCGCGGCTCGACATTCACCGCGCACTTCGGCGCGCGGCGCACGGCCGCCGCCGCAGCGATCGTCACAAAAGCGTCATAGGCCGCTCCGATAATGGCGCGCCCCTCCGAAACCGGGGCGTGAACCTCATTACCGGAGACCCCGCCGTGAAACAGCCCCTGATCCTTGCCGCCCTCGGGTGCCTCGCCGCCACGACCGCGGATGCCGCGCAACCCGCGACCCTCGACCAGGTCCTGAGTGAACTCGCTGCGCTGTCCGGCAGGGTCGGCCGGCTCGAGCAGGACAATGCAGCGCTCAAGGCCGAGAACGAGGAGCTGAAGGCCAAGAACGAACGCATGGAGGCGACCACCGAATACCTGCGGGACAATGCCTCGGCGACGCGCAAGACCCTCGCGGAAGAAGGGCCGAAAGTCGCGGAAGCCGATCGCATCGCCAAGGCCGCGGAATGGGCGTCCCGCATCAGCTGGAAGGCCGACCTGCGGTACCGGCACGAGTCGTTGGATCCGGAGGAGGCCGTCGAGGCCCAGGATCGCCACCGTGTGCGAGCGCGCTTCGGGCTGACGGCCAGGATCAACGACACCCTCACCGGCACCATCCAGCTCGCCACCAATGGGGGCAACAACGACCCGCGCTCCACCAACCAGACGCTGGGCGAGGGTTGGACGCGCAAGGGCATCGGCCTCGACCTGGCCTATGTCGACTGGAAGCCCGTCAACGGCCTGACGATGCAGTTCGGCAAGATGCCGCAGCCCTGGCACAAGGTACCGAGCCTGCTCTGGGACGGCGACATCACGCCGGAGGGGCTCGCCGTCAAGTACGCGAACGGGCCGATCTTCGGGAATGCCTTCGGCTACTACCTGTCCGAACGCAGCACGGCGAACGAATCGACGCTGCTTGGCGGCCAGCTGGGCATGACCGGCAACCTCGGCAACGCGAAATTGATGGCCTCCGTGGGTTACTACGACGTCGGCGCGGTGCAGGGCGAGATCACGACAGCTGCGACCGGCTGCACGGTCAACAACGCCTTCTTCGGCGGCCCGCAGGGCAATACGACAGTTCCGGTCGGTTCCTGCGCCACGCTCGCCAACGATTTCAACCTGCTCGAAGGTCTGGTGCAGGCCGACTTTGCGATTGGTGGGCGGCCGCTCGTGCTGTTCGCGCATTACCTCGAGAACCAGGAAGCGTCTGCCCTGAACACGGCATGGGCGGCAGGCGTCACCTTTGGCCGCGCCAGCACGCCGAAGTCCTGGGAAATCGGCTATCTCTACCAGTCAGTCGAGAAAGACTCGCAGTTCGGGCAGTTCCTGGATTCCGACTTCGGCGGCGGTGTGACCGACACCGAAGGCAGCGTGCTGCGCATCGGCTACGCGCCCGCGCGCAACTGGGTGCTTAACGGGACCTACTTCATGAACGACCGTTTCGTGGATGCGGCGGGCGCGATCGAGCGCGACTACGACCGCTACCAGCTCGACCTGAATTTCAGGTTCTGAGGCGCCGGCGGCCCGTCATGCGACTGTCATATGCGCTCCGTATCGTGTCGGACCATGAAGCAAGGAAACAGGAGAGACTCATGAAGACGCTTTCGATGTTGGCGGCTGCTGCCTTCGCGGTCGCAGGCGCGACCCTCGCGCCGGTGGCCGGCGCCCAGGTCATCAAGATCGACGGCTCGAGCACGGTATTCCCGATCACCGAAGCGGTGGCCGAGGAATTCCAGATCATGAAGCGCGGCAAGGTGCGGGTGACGGTCGGCATCTCGGGCACCGGCGGCGGCTTCAAGAAATTCTGCCGCGGCGAGACCGATGTGCAGGACGCCTCGCGCCCGATCCTGAAAACCGAGATGGAGGCCTGCCGTGCCGCGGGCGTCAAGTACTACGAACTGCCCGTCGCCTACGACGCGCTGACGGTCGCGGTCAACCCGCAGAACACCTGGGTCACGCAGCTCACGATCGCGGACCTCAAGAAGATGTGGGAACCGGCGGCCCAGGGCAAGTTACTGCGCTGGAATCAGGTCAACCCCAAGTGGCCGAACGAGCCGCTCGTGCTGTTCGGGCCGGGCGCTGATTCCGGCACCTTCGACTATTTCACCGAGGCCGTGGTCGGCAAGGCGAAGTCGAGCCGCGGCGACTTCACCGGCAGCGAGGACGACAACGTGCTGGTGCAGGGCATCTCGAACAACAAGCATGGACTCGGCTACTTCGGCTTCGCCTATTACGCCCCCAATGCCAGCCGCATGAAGGCCGTGCCGATCGTCGGCAAGTCCGGCAAGCCGGTGCTGCCTTCGCTCGAGAACGTCAACAGCGGCAGCTACGAGCCGCTGTCCCGCCCGCTCTTCATCTACGTCAGCGAGAAGGGCGCACAGAGGCCGGAAGTGCGCGAGTTCATCCAGTTCTACCTCGGGAGCCCCGAACTCGTGCAGGAAGTCGGCTACCTGCCATTGCCGCAGCGTGCCTATGAACTGGCCTCCGAGCACTTCCGCAATGGCAAGTTCGGGACCGGGTTTGGCGGCGTCCCGGAAGTCGGCCTCAAGGTCGAGGAACTGCTGGCCCGAGAGGCGACACTCTGAGCAGGTTGCCAGGCCGGGGCGCACGCCTTAGCCTGAACCCGCGATGAGGGGCCGCCGCGCATGAGCGTTGACGTCCATCGCCCGCGGGCGCATGCGCCCGCGGGCCTGCGTTTCCGCAAGCTGCGCGACCGGATCGTCGAGGCTTTCCTGCTGGCCGCCGGGCTCGTCGCGGTGTTCACGACGCTCGCGATCGTGGCGGTGCTCGTGTACGAGTCCTTGCCCTTCTTCGAACACGTCGCGCTCGGGGATTTCCTGACCGACACGATGTGGACGCCGCTGTTTGTCGAGGCCCGCTACGGCATCCTGCCGCTGGTCGCGGGCACCCTCGTCACGACCCTGGTCGCGCTCGCGGTCGCGATCCCCGCGGGCACGATCATCGCCATCTATCTCAGCGAGTTCGCGCCGCACCGGCTGCGCGAAGTGATCAAGCCGGTGCTGGAACTGCTGGGGGCCGTGCCGACCGTGGTCTACGGCTACTTTGCGCTGCTGGTCGTGACGCCGGTGCTGCAGAAACTGATCCCGGGGCTGCCCGGCTTCAACATGCTCTCCGCCGGTCTGGTGATCGGGATCATGATCATTCCTTACGTCGCCTCGGTCAGCGAAGACGCGATGCGGGCGGTGCCGAACTACATGCGCGAGGGTAGCTATGCCACGGGCGCCACGCGGTTCCAGACCGCCACGCGCGTGGTGGTGCCGGGCGCGCTGTCGGGCATCGCGGCGGCCTACATCCTCGGCATCTCGCGCGCGGTCGGCGAGACGATGGTCGTCGCGGTGGCTGCCGGCCTGCAGCCCAACCTGACCTGGGACCCGACCCAGCCGGCCGCCACGATCACGGCCTTCATCGTGCAGGTGAGCCTCGGGGACCTGCCGCACGGCAGTATCGGCTACCAGTCGATCTTCGCGGCAGGGCTCGTGCTGATGCTCATGACGCTCATCTTCAATATCGCCGGGTTCGCGCTGACCCGGCGTTACCGCCAGGCCTACTGAGATGCACGCCGCGGCCGCCGGGGCCACGCTCGCCTCGATCCGCGCCGACGTGAGCCGGCGCAAGGTGCTCGACCGGCTGTTCGTGATCGCGGGGCTGCTGGTCATGTTCGCGGCATTGCTCGTGCTGGTCGTCCTGTTCCTCGACCTGGTGCGCGACGGCGCGCCAAAGCTCAACTGGGAATTCCTGAATTCCTTCCCGTCGCGAAAGCCGGAACGCGCCGGCATCCTCTCGGCCTGGGTCGGCACCTCGCTGATCATGCTGGTGACGGCGGCGGTCACGATGCCGGTCGGCGTCGCGGCGGCGATCTACCTGGAAGAATATGCACCCAAGAACTGGTTCACGGCGATCATCGAGATCAACGTGACGAACCTCGCCGGCGTGCCGTCGATCATCTACGGACTGCTGGCGCTCGGGCTTTTCGTCTACCAGTTCAATCTCGGCCAGAGCATCCTGACGGCCGGATTGACGCTTTCGCTGCTGATCCTGCCGATCGTCATCGTCGCGACGCGCGAGGCGCTCAGGGCGGTGCCGCGCACGATCCGCGAGGCAGCCTATGCGCTCGGTGCCACGCGCTGGGAGGTGACGGCGCACCACGTGCTGCCATACTCGACCGGCGGCATCCTGACCGGGATGATCATCGGCCTGTCGCGCGCGATCGGCGAAACTGCGCCCCTGATCACGATCGGCGCACTGTCCTTCATCGCCTTCCTGCCGGAGTCCCCGTTCAGCGGGGAATTCCCGTTCCTGTCGTTCTCATGGCTCAAGGAAGCCTTCACCGCGATGCCGATCCAGATGTTCAATTGGGTGTCGCGGCCGGACCCCGCCTTCCAGGTGAATGCCGCCGCTGCCGGCGCCATCCTGCTCGGCATGACGCTGCTGATGAACGGCGTCGCCATTTACGTACGCTACCGCTTCCGCAAGAGGATCAACTGGTGAGCATGCTGCAACCCGGCACCAGCGACTCCCCGGCCCGGGCCGGAACGGCAGGCAACGGCGGTCTCGCGACGCCGCGGCCTTCGGTCGATCCCGTCCGGGCGGCGATGCCGGCCGAGTCGGCGATGGTCGTGAAATCGCGCGCCGAGGGCCTCTCTTTCCACTACGGCACCGTCCAGGCCCTGAAGGGACTCAACATCGAGATCCGCGAGAAGCGCGTGACCGCGCTGATCGGCCCTTCGGGCTGCGGCAAGACCACCTTCCTGCGCTGCTTCAACCGCATGCACGACCTGACCCCGGGCACGCGCTACCAAGGCCGGATCATGCTGTACCCGGACGATCTCAACCTGATCGCGCGCGAGGTGGACCCGATCGAGGTGCGCATGCGCATCGGCATGGTGTTCCAGAAGCCGAACCCGTTCCCGAAGACCATCTTCGAGAACGTGGCCTACGGGCTGCGGGTGCGCGGCGTGCGCTCCGCGGTGCGGCTGGCGGAAGAGGTCGAACAGGCCTTGCGCCGCGCGGCGCTGTGGGACGAAGTGAAGGACCGGCTGCAGAACTCCGGACTGTCGCTGTCGGGCGGCCAGCAGCAGCGCCTTTGCATCGCCCGTGCGCTCGCGACCAACCCGGAGATCCTGCTGTTCGACGAGCCGACCTCCGCGCTCGACCCGATCGCGACCGCACGCATCGAGGAGCTGATCGCGGAACTGCGCGACCAGGTCACGGTCATCATCGTGACCCACAACATGCAGCAGGCCGCGCGCGTGTCCGACTACACGGCGTTCATGTACCTCGGGGAGCTGATCGAGTTCGACAGCACCAGCAAGCTTTTCACCAACCCGGCGCAGAAGGCGACCGAGGACTACATCACGGGGCGCTACGGCTGAGCGCCGTGCGACCGGGATGATTATGATGGCATCGCGACGCCGGCGTGGCCGGCAGGAGACGGGGCATGGAATCGGCTGACCTGGTTCAGCACACTTCGCGCCGCTTCAACGAGGACATGGAACGCGTGCGCACGCGCGTCCTGCAGATGGGCGGGTTCGTCGAGCAGCAGCTGCAGCGCGCGGTCGGCGCCCTGATCGACGGGGACAGCGCGCTCGGCGAGGAGGTGGCGCGGGAGGACTACCGCGTCAACCGCATGGAGGTCGAGATCGACGAGGAATGCGGGCGCATCATCGCGACCCGCCAGCCCACGGCCTCCGACCTGCGCGTCATGGTCGCGATCATCAAGACCATCACCGACCTCGAACGCATCGGCGACGAAGTCGAGAAGATCGGCTACATCGCCGCGCGTCTTGCCACCATGGAAAAGCCCCAGGACAACTACCGCGAGATCCGCCACCTCGGCCGGCTGGTGACCGAGATGCTGCACGACGCGCTGCACGCCTTTGCGCGCCTCGAAGCCGACGAGGCCTTTGCGGTCGCGCGCCGCGACCGCAAGGTGGACGAGGAGTACGAGGCGATCCAGCGGCAGAACATCACCTTCATGATGGAGGACCCGCGCTCGATCCGGCGCGCGCTCGAGATCATGTGGGTGGTGCGCGCGCTCGAGCGCATCGGCGACCACGCCAAGAACATCTGCGAGTACACCGTGTACATGGTGCACGGCAAGGACATCCGGCACCTGTCGCTGGACGACGCCGAGCGGCAAATCCGCGACTTCGCGCGCAGCCGCAAGGGCGGCTGATGCCGCCGCGGCGGGCGCTCAACGGGCTGCTGGCCGTGGCCTGTGCCGCTGCCGTCGCCTACGCCTTCTACGCCCAGTACGGGCAGGGGTTCGTGCCCTGCCACCTGTGCATCTTCCAGCGCTTCACCGTGGCGGCGATGGCCGTGGCCTTCGGCGTGGCGGCGCTCCTGTCCGCGCCCGGCTGGCGCGGCTTGCTCGCCGCGATGCTCGTGGCGCTCACGGGATTCGCGACCGTCGCCACGGCGGGAAGGCACCTGTGGGTACAGCTGCAGCCGCCGGGTTCGGTGCCCGCCTGCGGCGCCGATCTCGATTTCATGATGGAGCTCTTCCCGCTGACCGAGGTGATCCTCAAGGTCTTCAAGGCGGGTGGTGAATGCGCCAAGGTGGACTGGACCCTGCTCGGGCTGTCGATGCCCGCGTGGGTGCTCGCGTTCGCGCTGGTCGCCACCACCCTCGGCGTCTGGAACAACCTGCGGCGGACCTGAGCCGCGTCACACGGGCGGCAGCAACCGCTCCAGCATGCCCGCGAGGGCGCGGTGCAGCGCATCGATCTCTTCGATGCTGCAGCGCTCGTCGATCTGGTGGATGGTCTGGTTCGACACGCCGAGTTCCACGATCTCGGCGCCGAGCGGCGCGATGAAGCGCCCGTCGGAAGTGCCGCCGCCGGTGGTCGCCTGCGGCCGGCTGCCGGTCAATGCCGCGACCGCGTCGGAGACCGCGGCGGCCAGGCGGCCCGGCGGAGTGTAAAAGGGCAGGCCGGCCTCATACCAGTCGATTGAATACCGGAGTTCATGGCGGTCGAGGATGCCCGTCACGGTCGCCTTGAGACCTTCGAGCGTCTGCGCCGGGGACCAGCGCAGGTTGAAGCGTGCGACCAGTTCGCCCGGAATGACGTTGGGTGCGCCGGTGCCGGAATTGAGGTTGCTGATCTGGAAGGTGGTCGGCTTGAAATGGCCGCTGCCCTCGTCCCAGCGGCGTGCGACCAGTTCTGCGAGCGCGGGCGCCAGCCGGTGGATCGGGTTATCGGCGCGCTCGGGGTAGGCCACGTGGCCCTGGACGCCGTGCACGGTGAGGCGCGCCGACAGCGAGCCGCGCCGCCCGATCCGGATGTTGTCGCCGAAGCGCTCGAGGCTCGAGGGTTCGGCGAGCAAGCACATGTCGATGCCCTGGCCGCGCTCTACGAGCCACTCGACGACGCGCCGCGTGCCGTCGACGGACTTGCCTTCCTCGTCGCTGGTGACCAGGAAGGCGATCGCACCGCGATGGGCGGGCCGCCGCCGCAGGAATTCCTCGGTCGCGGTGACCATGGCCGCGAGTCCGCTCTTCATGTCGGCGACGCCGCGGCCGTGCAGGACGCCGTCGTGGATGACGGGCTCGAAAGGCTCGCTGCTCCAGCGCTCGACCGGTCCGGTCGGCACCACGTCGGTGTGTCCGGCGAAACAAAGCACGGGGCCGGGCCCGCCGCGTCGCAGCGCCCAGAAATTGTCCACCTCGCCGAAGCGCAGCCGCTGCACATCGAAGCCGAGCGGGGCGAGGCGCGACACCAGCAGGTCCTGGCAGCCGGCGTCGTCGGGCGTCACCGAGCGGCGCTCGACCAGCCGGCGGGTCAGCTCCACCGTGGGCGAGAAGGCGGTCATGCGGACGACGCATCGCGCAGCAATTCGTTGATCGAGGTGTGGGCGCGGGTCTTTGCGTCCACGCGCTTGACGATGACCGCGCAATAGAGCGAATGGCTGCCGTCGGCGGCCGGCAGGCTGCCGGGCACGACGACCGCGCCCGCCGGCACGCGGCCATGGCTGACCGTGCGCGTCGCGCGGTCGTAGATACGGGTGCTCGCGCCGAGGAAGACCCCCATCGAGAGCACGGCCCCACGCTCGACGATCACGCCCTCGACCACCTCCGAGCGCGCGCCGATGAAGCAGTCATCCTCGATGATCGTGGGCATGGCCTGCAGCGGCTCCAGCACGCCGCCGATGCCGACGCCCCCCGAGAGGTGGACATTGCGGCCGATCTGGGCGCAGGAACCGACCGTGGCCCAGGTGTCGACCATGGTGCCGGCGCCGACCCAGGCGCCGGCATTGACGAAGCAGGGCATCAGCACCGCGCCCGGGGCGACGTGGGCGCCGGCGCGGACGACCGCACCCGGCACCACGCGCGCGCCTTCGGCGCGAAAGCGTGCGTCGTCATAGCCCGTGTACTTGAGCGGCAGCTTGTCGAAGTAGCGATGGACGCCGGCGTCCTGCATCGCGTTGTCGTGCGTCCGGAACCAGAGCAGCACCGCCTTCTTGAGCCACTCGTGGACCTGCCAGCGGTCCGCGGCCGGCTCCGCGACCCTCAGCTGCCCGCTGCCGAGCAGCGCGAGGCAATCGCCGAGCGCCGCCACCAGTTCGCGCGGCGCGGTCGCGGGCGACAACGTCGCGCGCCCGTCGTAGTGCCGCTCGATCACCGCGCGAAGGGCCGCGTGCGCGCTCAAGCCGCTGCCTCGCGCGGGCCGAGGGCGCGCTGCAGTGCATCGGCAAGCGCCGCTCGACGCCCGTCGTCGAGCAGGCGGCCATGCTCGTCGGTCACGTAGAACACGTCCTCGGCGCGCTCGCCGACCGTCATGATCTTGGCGCCGTGCAGCTCGACGCGCTCGTTCCACAGCACCTTGCCGATCTCGGACAGGAGTCCCGGGCGGTCGCCGGCGACGACCTCGAGGATGGTGCGCCCGTTGTCCGCGTCGGCGCTGAAGGTGACCTGCGTCGGCGTCGTGAACATGCGCGCCTGGCGCGGCATCCGGCGCGTGACCTGCTGGGCTGCGGCGCTTTCAACCGCGAGCGCCTGCAGCAGATGCCGCTCGATCGCCGCCATGCGCTGGCGGTCGGTGATCGGCAGGCCGGTGTCCTCGAGCACCAGGTAGTTGTCCAGACTGCCGCCATCCGCGGTCGGCGTGATGCGCGCGTCCTGGATGCTGAGTCCCATCTGGTCGAGCGCTGCGGTCGCGCGCGCGAAAGCATGCGACCGCCCGTGCGTGTAGACAAGCACCACCGTCGCACTGCCTTGGCCGGGCTGGCCCTCCACGGCGACGAAGGCCTCGGCGGGTCCCGGCGCACGCGCGGCGAGGCGTTCGGTGTGCCAGGCCACCTCGGCCGCCGAGTGGCGCAGGAAATAGGCATCGGTGAGCGTCTCCCAGATCCTTCGCGTGGCATCCTCTGCGACGCCGGCTGCCGCCAGCAGCTCGCGCGCCTGGAACTGGGTTTCCGCGATCAACTGCTCGCGGTCGATCGGGTTTTCGAGCCCGCGGCGCAACGCCTGCTTGACCCGCTCGTAAAGTTCGTCGAACAGCGACGCCTTCCAGGAGTTCCACAATTTCGGATTGGTGCCGCGCACGTCGGCCACGGTGAGCGTGTAGAGGTAGTCGAGGCGCACCTGGTCGCCGACTTCGCGCGCGAACGCCGTGATCACCAGCGGGTCGGCGATGTCCTGTTTCTGCGCCGTGACGGACAGCAACAGGTGATGCCGCACCAGCCAGGCCACCAGGCGCGCGTCGTAGCGCGACAGGCCCTGCTCGAGGCAGAAGGCCTCGGCGTCCACCGCGCCGAGCTCGGAGTGGTCGCCACCGCGGCCCTTGGCGATGTCATGGAAGATCGCGGCGAGGTAGGCGAGCTCGGGCCTCGGCAGCGTGCGGAAGATCTGCGCCAGCTTCGGGAACTCGTGGTCGTAGCGCTCGAGCGCCAGGCGGCGCAGGTTGCTGACCACGAACAGCGTGTGCGCGTCCACGGTCCAGGCATGGAACAGGTCGTACTGCATGCGCCCGACGATGCGCCCGAACGCCGGAATGTAGCGGCCGAGCACCCCGTACAGGTTCATGCGCCGCAGCTCGTGCGTGACGCCCGCCGGCGCCCGCAGGATCTCCAGGAACAGGCGGTGGTGGCGCGGGTTCTGGCGGAACTCCTCGTCGATGAGCCACAGGCTGTCGGTGACGAGGCGCATGGTGCCCGCGCGCACGCCGTGCAGGCGCGGGTTCTGCTGCAGCACGAGGAACAGCTCGAGGAGCCCGGACGGCGAGCGCGCGAAAGCGTCGGCGCTGGTGACCTCGAGATACTCGTCGCGCTCCTGAAACTGCCGCGTGAGCGCGATCGCGGGCGCGTCCCGGTCGGCCAGGATTTCCTCGCGGAAGTGCTGCAACAGCAGCTCGTTGAGCCAGCTCACGAACATTGCGGTGCGGTAGTAGCGCTGCATGAACTGCTCGACCGCGAGCGTGTAGCTTGCGTCCTCGTAGCCGAACTGGCGCGCGAGGCGCACTTGGTAGTCGAACAGCAGCCGGTCCTCCCGCCGCCCGGTCAGGAGGTGCAGCGCGAAACGCACACGCCAGAGCCAGGCCTGGGCGGCTTCGAGCTGCGCGAGCTCACGCGGCGTCAGGAAGCCGTGCGCGGCGAGTTGTGGCAGTGTGTCGGCCCCGAAGTGGCGCTTCGCGACCCAGGCGATGGTCTGCAGATCACGCAGGCCGCCCGGGCCCTGCTTGACGTTGGGTTCGAGGTTGTAGGCGGTGTCGTGGAAGCGGTGGTGCCGCTCGGCCTGCTCCGCGACTTTCGCGTCGAAGAAATCGCGCGAGGACCACATGCGGTCCGGCGCGAGCGCCCGGCGCATCGCCCTGAACAGTGGCTCCTGGCCGGCCAGCAGACGCGCCTCGATCAGCGCGGTCGCGACGCTGATGTCGGCCTGCGATTCGCGCTGGCAATCGTCGATCGTGCGGACGCTGTGCCCGGTTTCGAGGCCGATGTCCCACAGAAAGGTCAGGAAGCGCTCGAGGGCGGCGATGACGCCCTCGTGGTCGCCCGCCGGCAGCAGCACCATGACGTCGACGTCCGAACAGGGCAACAATTCGCCGCGCCCGTAGCCTCCGACCGCGACCAGCGCGAGCGGCGAGGCCGCGATGCCGGCATGCAGCTCCCAGGCGCGCACTACCAATGCATCGACCAGTCGCGCGCGGTCGCGCACCAGCGCCTCCACCGGCTCGTCGGCATGGAAGCGGCGCGCGAGTTCACGGTCACCCTCGGCGAGCGCGGCGCGGAAACTGCGCACCGGGTCCGCGGTCGTCGCCAGGCGCGGCACCAGCGCGTCGAGATAGTCCCAGTGCAGGGCCGGGGGCGCGACGGCGGGAGCCGGCGCGTCCTTGGAATCGCGGGGGCTGCCCGGCACGTTCAGGCGCCGGCGCGATCCGCCGCGCCCAGCGTCAGTACTTCATGGCCCGTCGGCGTCACCAGCACGGTGTGCTCCCATTGGGCCGACAGGGAATGGTCCTTGGTCACGACGGTCCAGCCGTCGCCCAGCAGTTTCACGTGGCGGCGGCCTGCATTGACCATCGGCTCGACCGTAAAGGTCATGCCGGGCTCCAGTGCGAGGCCGGTGCCGGGTTCGCCGTAGTGCAGCACCTGCGGGTCCTCGTGGAATACGCGCCCGATGCCATGCCCGCAGTACTCGCGCACCACCGAATAGCCCTGCGACTCCACATGCTGCTGGATGGTATGCCCAAGGTCGCCGAGTCTGCGGCCGGGCGCCACGGCGCGGATGCCGCGCCAGAGCGCATCGAAGGCCACCGCGCAAAGGCGATTCGCCTGCACCGAGCATTCGCCGACCCGGAACATGCGGCTGGTGTCGCCGTGAAACCCGTCCTTGATGACGGTCACGTCCAGGTTGACGATGTCGCCGTTCCTGAGCACGCGGTCGCCGGGGATGCCGTGGCAAACAACGTGGTTGACCGAAGTGCAGATCGACTTGGGAAATCCCTTGTAATTCAAGGGGGCCGGGACGGCCTGTTGCACCTGCACGATGTAATCGTGGCAGACGCGGTCGAGTTCGCCGGTGGTGACCCCGGCGACCACCCGGGGGCCGATCATGTCGAGCACGTCGGCGGCCAGGCGGCCGGCCACGCGCATTGCCCGCTGTTCAGCGGGCGACTTGATCGAGGCCTGGGTCTGGCTCTGCATCAGCATCGGGGTCCGGGGATCTATCCCGTTGTTTCCACGGGATAAAGATGGTATAAAGCGCGGCGTTTTTTCTCAACCAAATCCACACGCGTATCGTCACGTGCGGCTGGGTGCCGGGCCCTGTGCCCGGTTGCCGCATGCGGATCCGCGGAGGGCTAACCCGAAAGGAGTGATCATGGCCAGCTTGTCCATGAGGCAGATGCTCGAGGCGGGGGTTCATTTCGGCCATCAGACCCGCTTCTGGAACCCGAAGATGGCGCCGTACATCTTC
>JBQTKF010000036.1:0-8071 GCA_052386355.1 Gammaproteobacteria bacterium | reverse complement strand
GCGCCGTCCACGATGAACTGGACCGCGAGCGCCGCGAGCACGACCCCAGAGAGCCGGTTCACGACGTTTGCCCCGGTCACGCCCATGACCCGCATGACGAGCGGCGCCAGGCGCATCAGCGCGTAGGTGATCGCAAGCACCAGGACCACGACGCCGAACAGCCCCGCCGACAGCACCGCCTCGCCGCGCGAGGCGCCGAAGCTCAGGAGCACGATCGCGATTGCGCCGGGGCCCGCGATGAACGGGAACGCGAGCGGGAACACCGAGATGTCGGCGCGCGTCCTGCTTTCGTCGCGCTCCTCCGTCGTCGTGCGGGTGCCGGACTCGCGCGCGAACACCATCTCGAGCGCGATCAGGAACAGCATCACGCCGCCGGCGATGCGGAATGCCGCGATGCTGATGCCCATCGCCTGGAGGAACCAGGCGCCGCCGAAGGCGAAGAGCGCGAGCACTGCGCCCGCGATCAGGACCGCGCGCCGCGCCATGCGGCGGCGGTAAGCCTGGTCCGCGCCCTCGGTCAGCGCCGCGTACAGCGGCACCAGCGAGATCGGCTCGACCACCACGAAGAACAGCACGAAGAATTTCAGCAGCTCGTCGAACATCCCGCCCTCAAACCTTCTGCCCGGCGGTCCCGAGCGCGCGATCCACCATGCCGGTCCTCATCATGTACCAGTACAGCAGGACGCCCGGCAGGGCCAGCACCGTCGTCAGCAGGTAGAAGTTCACATAGCCCAGGAACTCGATCATCGCGCCGGCGGTGGTGCCGGTCAGCAGGCGCCCGAGCACCGAAGCCGCTGCCGACAGTAGAGCGTACTGCGCCGCCGTGTACTGCAGGTTGCAGAGCGCCGACAGGTACGCCACCACGACCACCCCGCCGTAGCCGCTCGCGAAGTTCTCGAAGCCGATCGCGGCGGCGAGCCCCAGATTGCTGTGGCCCGCCGCCGCGAGCAGCGCAAAGCTCGCGTTCGAGACCAGCATCAGCACGAGCGCCAGCAGCACCGAGCGTTTCATTCCGAGGTTCACATAAAGGATGCCGCCCACGAAGATGCCGATGAGGAAGGCCCAGAAGCCGAAGGCTACGTCGTATGTCGCAATTTCGTCGTTGCTGAAACCCAGATCGTTGAACAGGAGGCGCACGGTCAGCTGGCCGAGCGTGTCGCCGATCTTGTGCACCAGCACGAAGAGCAGCACCAGCCATGCGCCCGAGCGGCGCAGAAATTCCAGGAACGGGTTGACGACGGAGTCACGAACGGCCGCGAGGCCGCGCTCCCCGGCAATGACAACGTGCCGCGCCGGCTCGCCGATGACGAGTCCCGTGATCATCGCGGGCAGTGCAAACACGGCACAGGCCAGGTAGCCGGCGGTCCAGCCCAGGCGGCCGGCGATCACCAGCGCGAGCGCAGCCGCGGCTGCCGCGCCGATGCGCCAGCCGTACTGCGACATGCCCGAGCCGACGCCGAGTTGCTCCGGCTTCAGCGTCTCGATGCGGTAGGCATCGATGACGATGTCGTAGGTGGCGCCCGCGATGGCGACGAGCACCGCCGCGACCACCGTCGCCTCGATGCTCGCCTTCGGGTCCACCAGCGCGAGATTCACCACCGCCGCGATCACGGCGAAACCGGCTAGCAGCAGCCAGGAGACGCGCTGCCCGAGCCTGCCGAGCAGCGGAATGCGCACGCCCTCCACGACCCAGGCCCAGAGGAACTTGAGGTTGTAGGCCAGGATCGCGAGCGTGAAGCCGGTGACGGTCTTCTTGTCGATGCCGTCCTGGGCAAGGCGCGTGGTCAGCGTCGCGCCGATCATGGCGTAGGGAAAGCCGGAGGAGACGCCGACGAAGAATGCCGCCAGCGCTTCTTTCTCAAGGTAGCGCCTGATCTCCCTCATGGCGCGTAGTCGATCACGAGCGGGGCATGGTCCGAGAAGCGCCGCTCTTTGTAAATGTGCGCGGCGCGCGCCCTGCCCTTGAGACCGGGGCTCACGACCTGGTAGTCGATGCGCCAGCCGACGTTGTTCGCCCAGGCCTGGCCCCGGTTCGACCACCAGGTGTACTGGTCCGGGCGCGGGTCCACTTCGCGGAAGGCGTCCACGAAAGCGAGTTCGCCGAACACGCGGTCGAGCCAGGCGCGCTCTTCGGGCAGGAAGCCGGAGTTTTTCTGGTTGGACCGCCAGTTCCGGAGGTCGATCTGCCGGTGCGCGATGTTGAAATCGCCGCACAGGATGAATTCGCGTTTCCGGCGCAGCAGCTTCCGCAGGTGCGGCAGGAAGGCGTCGAGGAACCGGAATTTCGAGGCCTGCCGTTCCGGGCCGGCGGAGCCGGAGGGCAGGTAGAGCGAAACGACCGAGAGTCCGGGAAACTGCAGTTCGAGGTAGCGTCCTTCACGGTCGAACTCGGGCACGCCGAAGCCGCGGATCACGCGCAGCGGTTTCGACTTCGAGAAGGCCGCGACGCCCGCGTAGCCCTTGCGCGTTGCCTCGAAGTAGCAGCAATGCATGCCGCCGGGCCGGTACCTGGCATCGCCGAGCTGGTCCTGCTGCGCCCGGGTCTCCTGGAGGCAGACGACATCGGCGCGCTGTTGCGGCAGCCACTCGAACAGGCCCTTGCCGGCCGCCGACCGGATCCCGTTGCAGTTGAGCGTGAGGATGCGCATTCCTGTCCCGCGGCCGTTGCGCCATGATACGCACTGCCGGAAGCGCGGTGCATGCGTCCCCACCAGAGAGAATTCCTCGAGCTCGTCCTGTCGCGGCAGGTGCTGCGCTTCGGCGATTTCACGCTGAAGTCCGGGCGCAGCAGCCCCTATTTCTTCAACGCGGGCCTCATCAACGACGGCGAGGCGCTCATGCGAGTCAGCGAGTGCTACGCCGAGGCCATCGTCGAATCGGGTGTCGCCTTCGACATGCTGTTCGGGCCGGCGTACAAGGGAATCCCGCTCGCGACCGCGGCAGCGGTCGCGCTCGCCGCGCGCCACCGTCGCAGCGTGGCGGTCGCGTACAACCGCAAGGAGGCGAAGGACCACGGCGAGGGCGGCAGCCTCATCGGCGCCCCGCTCGCGGGCGGCGTGCTCATCGTCGACGACGTCATCACCGCCGGCACCGCGGTGCGGGAGTCGGTCGCGCTCATCAAGGCCGCCGGCGCGCGCCCGGCGGGCGTCGTGCTCGCCCTCGATCGCCAGGAACAAGGCGCGGGCCCGCAATCGGCGGTGCAGGAGGTGCGGGCGGTCTACGGCATCCCGGTGATCCGCATCGCCACGCTGGATGACCTGATCGAACACCTTGAATCTTCCGGCGCCGAAGAAGAGGTCGCGGCCCTGCGGAACCACCGGGCCCGGTACGGGGTCGACAGCGAAGCGTGATCCAGTTACGGTTTGCCGTGCCCTGACCGGGCGGACAATATGTCCGTTCAGGAGTCCCGGATGGCTGGCTTGTCCCTCAGGTTGATCCTGCCCGCGCTCGCACTGGCGCTCGCCGCCGGCGCGGCGGACGCACAGTCAGGCGGCGACAAGAAGAAGCTCTATCGCTGGGTGGACAAGAACGGCCAGGTCCACTACGGCGACAGCGTGCCGCCCGAATTCGCCGAGCAGGATCGCGACATCCTGAATCGCCAGGGCGTGCCCGTGGCGCGCGAACAGGGGATCGTCACCGAGGAAGAGGCGGCCGCACAGGTCGCCGCCGAGAAGGCAGCGCGCGACGAGCAGAAGCGCAAGCTGCGCGACCGCGTGCTGCTGCAGACCTACCAGAATGTGCGCGAGATCGAGGTGCTGCGCGACAACCGGCTCGACCTCGTGGACGGTCAGCTCACGATCCAGGAACAATCGCTTGCCAACCTGCGCGCCCAGCGCGCGCAGATCCAGAAGATGGCCGCGCGCTACGCGCCGGTCAACAAGGACCCGAAAGCGCTGCCGGTGCCCGACGAGGTCTCCCTCGATCTCACGCGCGCCACCAACGACATCACCACACAGGAGGCGAACCTGCTGAAGCGGCGCGACGAACGCGAAGCGATCCGGCTCGCCTTCGAGGCCGACATCAAGCGCTACAGGGAACTGCGCGCGGTCGCGCCGCGCTAGCCTCGCCCGGAACTGCCGAATCCGCCCGCGCCTCTCGCGGACTGCTCGAAATCGGCGACCACCTCGAGTTCGACCTGCACCACCGGCACGACCACCATCTGCGCGATGCGCTCCCCCGGCTGGATCGTGTACGCACGGTCGCCGCGGTTCCAGACCGACACTATCACCTGGCCCTGGTAGTCCGAATCCACGAGCCCGACGAGGTTGCCCAGCACCACGCCATGCTTGTGGCCGAGCCCCGAGCGCGGCAGCAGCACTGCGGCGAGCCCCGGGTCCTCGAGGTGGATCGCGATGCCGGTCGGCACTAGTTCGGCCCGGCCGGGCGGAAGCGAAAGCGGCGCGTCGATGCAGGCGCGCAGGTCGAGACCGGCGGATCCGCCCGTCGCGCGCCTCGGCAGTTCGATGTCGCGCCCGAGGCGCGGATCGAGGACGCGTACCCGCAGCTTCTTCATCAGGGGATTATCCCTGCCGCCCCTTAGTGCCTCAATCGGCGTCTTTAGCGCGCGGCGGCACCCGGCCGTCACGGTCAGACTCCGCCGTGGAGGCAGACATGCAGATCCGTGACTGGCCGGCGGCGGAAAGACCGCGCGAGAAATTGCTGCAACTGGGTTCGGGGGCGCTCTCCGAAGCGGAACTCCTGGCGATCTGGCTGCGGCACGGCATCCGCGGTGCAAGCGCGGTGGACCTCGCCCGCAGCCTGCTGCCCGCTTCGGCTCGTTGCGCAGCGTCCTCGCCGCCGATCGCCTTGCGCTCTGCGGGGAGCGCGGCGTTGGACCAGCGCGCTGGGCCGAGCTCCAGGCGGCGCTCGAAATCGTGCGCCGGCATCACCTGGAGCGCCTCCAGACCGGGCCCCTGCTCGGCAGCCCGCGCGCCGCCCGCGACTACCTGGTGGCCCGGCTCCGCGACCTCGAGCACGAGGTGTTCTGCTGCCTGTTCCTCGACAGCCGTCACCGGCTCACACGCTGCGAGGAGCTGTTCCGGGGGACCGTGGACGGGGCGAGCGTGCACCCCCGGGAGGTGGTCAAGCAGGCGCTGGCCCGGAACGCCACGGCCGTGATCCTGGCCCACAACCACCCCTCCGGGATCGCCGAGCCGAGTCAGGCCGACGAGATCATCACGACGCGCCTGCGGGATGCGTTGGCCCTGGTCGAGATCCGGCTCCTGGATCACCTCATCATCGGCGACGGCAGCTGCGTCTCGCTGGCTGAAAAAGGCCTGATCTGACAAGGAGTTGCAGTCTACTGGACTCGATTGACGGGGCCTCGGCAGGCTGCTCTAATACGCGGCCCGTTTGGAGCCTGAACCATGTCGAGAGTCTGCCAGGTCACCGGCAAGCGCCCCCGCACCGGCAACAAGGTCTCCCACTCCAACATCAAGAAGCGCCGCCGCTTCCTGCCGAACCTGCACACGCAGCGCTTCTGGCTGGAGAGCGAGGGCCGCTGGGTGACGCTCAAGCTCTCCACCCGCGGCCTGCGCACGCTCGAGAAGCGCGGCCTCGAAACGGTGGTGCGCGAGTTGCGCGCTTCCGGCCAGCACGTCTGAGGAAACCGCCATGCGCGACAAGATCAAGCTAGTCTCGACCGCCGGCACCGGCTACTTCTACACCACCACCAAGAACAAGCGCCTCCACCCGGAGAAGATGGAGGTCAGCAAGTACGACCCGGTGGCCCGCAAGCACGTGGCTTTCAAGGAAGCCAAGATCAAGTAGGCTCCCGGGCCGCGGCTCGGCTAGACTTCCCGCAAACTGCGCGCCCGGATCGCCCGGGGTCGCGCCCATGCACAGGGGAGTTTCACGATGCTTCACGCAAAGCAAGGCGCACGCGCCCTGAATCCGCGGCGTTGCCTCGCCGTCGCAATCGCCATGGCATTGCCGGCACCCGCAGCCATCGCGCAGGACACCACGCTCGATCCGATCATGGTGACGGCCCAGCGCCGGGTGGAGAACATCCAGCAGGTCCCGATCTCGGTGACCGCCGTCGGTGACGAGAAGCTCGACGTGCTCGCTTCCGGCGGCGACGACATCCGCTTCCTGTCAGGCCGGGTGCCGAGCCTCCTGATCGAGTCGTCCTTCGGCCGCGCTTTCCCGCGCTTCTACATCCGCGGCCTGGGCAATACGGACTTCGACCTCAACGCCTCGCAGCCGGTGTCCCTCGTCTACGACGACGTCGTGCAGGAGAACCCGATCCTGAAGGGCTTTCCGGTGTTCGATCTCGAGATGGTCGAGGTCTTCCGCGGCCCGCAGGGCACGCTGTTCGGCCGCAACACGCCGGCCGGCGTCGTGAAGTTCAATTCGGTACGGCCATCGCGCGAACTGGGCGGCTACGTCCAGGCGAGTTACGCCGAGGACGACAGCATCAACGTCGAGGGCGCCGTCGGCGGCCCCATCGGCGAGCGCGGTGCATTCAGGTTTTCGGGCCTGTACCAGCATCGCAGCGACTGGGTGGACAATGCGCGCCTCACCGCTTCGGGTGGCGACAACGTCACCCAGAAAAATGCGTTCGAGGGCTACGACGAGATGGCGGGCCGCCTCCAGTTCCTCCTCGAGCCAAGCGACAGCTTCAGCGCGCTCATCAACATCCATGCCAGGAGCCTCGACGGCACAGCCCGGATGTTCCGCGCCAACATGATCGAGTTCGGCACCGGCGATATCGTCAGCGGATTCGATCCCGGGACCGTGTACTTCGACGGTCGCAATAGTCAGGACCTCGACAGCAACGGCGCGAGCCTGCGCATGCGCTGGGAGATGGGCCGGGTGACGCTGCATTCGATCACAGGCTACGAGTCCGTGGACGTCCTTTCCCGCGGCGATATTGACGGCGGTTTCGGCGCCGCGTTCCTGCCGCCGCCGGCTCCGGGGCAGCCGCCCAACTTCGGGCCCGGCTTCATCCCGTTCCCGGCCGAATCGGCGGACGGCCTGCGCGACCATAGCCAGTGGTCGCAGGAGTTCCGCTGGGAGTCGCGCGACTGGGGCGCGTTCGACTGGCAGGCGGGCATCTATTATTTTGACGAAGACCTGACCATCGACAGCTTCAATTTCGACACGCTGTCGAACGGCATCAGGAACGGCGAAGTAGTTCAGCAGCAGGAGAACCAGTCCTGGGCCGTGTTCGGCTCGGCCGAGTACGAGGTCTCGGATGCCCTGACGCTGCGCGGCGGCGTCCGTTACACGGACGACGAGAAGGACTTCGTGGCGCAGCGCTTCACTTCGCCGATCGGCGGCGGGCCGCTTGGCCCGATCGCGGTGTCGCCCTCGGACGAGGAGATCACCGGCGACATCAGCGCGACCTGGGCGCTCAGCGAAGATACAAACCTGTTCGCCCGCATCGCCCGCGGCTATCGTGCGCCCTCGATCCAGGGACGCCTGCTGTTCGGCAATACCGTGTCGGTCGCGGATTCCGAAACCAACCTGTCGTACGAGGCCGGCATCAAGGCCGGCCTGTTCGGCGGACGGGGCCGCATCGCCTTCACCGCGTACATGTACACCATGGACGACCAGCAGCTCACGGCGGTCGGCGGGGCGACCAATTTCAACACGCTCATCAATGCGGAGGAGGTCGAAGGCCAGGGCTTTGAACTCGACTTCGAGGCCTACCTGACCGACAACCTGCTGGTCACGATCGGCGCGAGCTACAATGATACCGAGATCGACGACTCCGCCCTCGGCGTCCAGGTGTGCGGCTCGGGATGCACCTTCCTCGACCCGATCATCGCGCCGGCCATCCCGCCGTTCGTGCCGGCGACGGTCAGCATCGACGGCAACCGCCTGCCGCAGGCGCCGGAGTGGGTCGCGAACCTGACCGCGCGCTGGGGCATGCCGGTCGGCGACGGCGAGTTCTTCGTGTTCACCGACTGGGCCTACCGCAGCGAAGTGAACTTCTTCCTGTACGAGTCGGTCGAGTTCGAGGGCCCGTCCCTGCTCGAAGGCGGCCTGCGCGTCGGCTACAACTGGAACGACGGGGCGCAGCAGGTTGCGCTCTTCGGCCGCAACATCACGGACGAGGTCGAGGCGG